>JAYTXV010000488.1:0-6251 GCA_043742805.1 Caulobacteraceae bacterium
CTCAAAACGGTCAAAGGAGACGTGGTCCGGATCGGCAATGCCGAACGGCTCTCGGTGATTGCAGGCCCTTGTCAGCTGGAAAGTCGCCAGCACGCGCTCGAGATGGCTCACGCGCTAAGCGAGATTTCGCAACGGCTGCAAATCGGAATCGTCTACAAGACCTCCTTCGACAAGGCTAACCGGACCTCCGGCGGCGCCGCGAGGGGTATCGGTCTAGCCGAGGCCCTGCCGATATTTGAAGAAATTCGCGAAACGACAGGGTTGCCGACCCTGACCGACGTTCACGAGGTCGATCAATGCGCGCCGGCCGCCCAAGTTGTCGACGTTCTGCAGATTCCGGCGTTCCTCAGCCGGCAGACCGACCTTATCGTAGCGGCTGCCCGGACCGGCGCGGCCCTCAATATCAAAAAGGGACAGTTCCTCGCGCCCTGGGACATGAAAAATGTCATCGCCAAGGCGATCTTGGCGGGCAACCCTAATGTGATGGCCTGCGAGCGCGGCGTGTCGTTCGGCTACAATACTTTGATCTCGGATATGCGCGCCCTACCGATCCTTGCCCGGATCGGTTGCCCAGTCGTGTTCGACGCCACGCATTCAGTTGCGCAACCGGGTGGGCAATCTGACCGTTCCGGAGGCGAGCGCGAGTTTGTCTCGGTTTTGGCCAGGGCCGCAGTGGCCATCGGCGTCGCCGCCGTATTTCTCGAAACCCATCAGGATCCGGATCACGCCCCGTCAGACGGGCCGACGATGGTTCCCCTGAAGAGCCTCGAGGGGCTCCTCAGGGAACTCCTCGATTATGACGCACTAGCCAAGCGTCGATCAATCGCGGAGGCGTAGGCCTTGGCGAGATCAACGATCCTGGTCACCGGAGGGGCCGGTTTCATCGGTTCGAACATCGTCGCTACCCTTCTTGAGGATCCGGGGTGCGAGGTTGTCGTCTGCGACCGACTCCGGCGGTCCGACTCCGGCAAATGGCGCAATCTCGCCAAGCATCCGATCGCAGATATCATCCCGCCGGAGGGGCTCTTCGACTGGCTCGGCCAGAACGGGCGCGCGCTTGACCTGATCGTTCACATGGGTGCGGTCTCGTCGACCCTTGAGACCGACGCGGACAGGATTCTTGCCAACAACTTCGCCCTGTCTCGCGACCTGTTTCGCTGGTGCGCCAAGCATGGTTGTCGATTTATTTATGCCTCTTCCGCCGCGACCTACGGTGATGGCGCGCTTGGTTTCGACGACTTCCAGGAAGTGTCCTCGCTAAGCACCCTGCGGCCCCTTAATCCCTACGGCTGGTCAAAGGCGCTGTTCGACCTGTTCGCGGTTCGGCAATCCGCCGCTGGGCAGGCGCCGCCAAGTTGGACGGGGTTGAAATTTTTCAACGTCTATGGGCCCAACGAGGGTCACAAGGGCGCGATGGGCTCGGTGGTTGCGCAGATCTGGCCGACCGTGGTGGCCGGAGAGCGGGTGAAACTCTTCAAGTCCTATCGGACGGACTACCCTGATGGCGGCCAGTCCCGCGACTTCGTCTATGTGCGGGATGTAGCTGATTGCATCGGTTGGCTGGCGCAGTCGAGTGGCGTGAACGGCGTATTCAACCTGGGTTCCGGGCAAGCGCGTTCATTCTCGGATCTGGCTCGCGCCGTGTTCGAGGCCGCTGGGCAGGCCCCCCGGATTGACTACATCGAGATGCCCGAGGCCCTGCGCGGAGCCTATCAGTATTACACGCTGGCCGGCATGGATCGTCTGCGAAACCTGGGGTGGACGGCTGGCGCCACCTCCCTGCAAGACGGCGTCGCCGACTATGTTGGGCGATATCTTTCCAAGCCGGACCCGTATCGTTAGGCCCTGCGGAGGCACCGGTTTCCATGGCCCGTTCCGGCTTTTTGAGGGTCTGGCCCCTGGTGTCAACGGGCCTGCTGATCGTGCTTCTGGCGGGGGCGCTGACGATCTGGTGGGGCGACATACTGCAAGCGCTGCTCGACCCGGAACTGCCCTACGCCGTCTACAAGCCGCCGCCAGCGCCGGTCTACGACCACGCCTCATCCTGGGCGCTGTCGCCGGGTCCATTGAGCCCCGGCGATCCACCCATCGACGTGTTCTTCGTGCATCCCACAACGTTCGATGGCGGGCGAAACTGGAATGGGCCGATCACCGATCGCGCTTCGCTGCGCATACTCAGCCGAGTGATGCTGCCCAACTACGCCGGACCCTTCGCGGCCATCGGACGTGTATTCGCCCCGCTCTATCGTCAGGCCAGTCTCTACACATCCCTGACCCTGTTCGATGATGCGATCGAAGCCAGGGCGTTCGCCTATGGAGATGTGCGAACCGCGTTCAGGGTCTTTGAAACGCGCCTCGGCCCGGATCGCCCCTTCATACTGGTCGGCGTGGAGCAAGGTGGAACTCTGGCCAGCCGGCTGCTGCGCGAGGAGATCGAGGCCAACCCCAGCATGAGAAGGCGGCTCGTGGCGGCCTATCTGATCGAGACCGCCGTCCCAGCCGACGATTATATCGGGGACAAGCCGGTCACGGCTTGCGTCAGACGCGATCAAACGGGATGTCTGGTAGCTTGGACATCCGCGTCGAGGCTGGATTTTGGACGAATCCGACGCATCATGACGCGCAGCCTGGTCTGGAACGCCAGGGGCGCCCTGGTCGGCCTCGACGGCCGCCAGCCACTTTGCGTCAATCCCCTTGTCGGCGCGGTCAGCCCGTCAGACATGCCTCCCAGGTTCAGCCAGGGCGCGGCCAACGCCACTGATCTTGAGTGGGGTGTGCGCCCCGGATTCATGGCCAGGCAGGTGGGAGCCCAATGCGTTGACGGCGTCCTGCGGGTGACAACGCCGCGGTCCGCCTCCCTGCGTCCGCATGGGGGATGGGCCACACGTCTGAGGGTTGCGCCCTACAATCTGTTCTGGGCCGACCTGGAGGCCGATTCCCGCGTCCGATTTTCAGCCTGGGCCGCGAGCGCCTTGGATTCTAACCTGCGTCGCTGAGGACACCGTCGCTTCGCCAATCGAAAAGCTCGCGCAACACTCTCAACGCCTGGCCTCTGGGTGAGGACAGGTCCGGGTCCCGGTTCAGAATCAGACGAGCATCATCCGCCGCCACGGCGATCAGGTCGCGATGCGCGATTGGATCGGCCAGCCGATAGGTTGGGAAGCCGCTTTGAACCAGGCCGAGGGGATCACCGCCGCCCCTAAGTTCCAGATCCCGCTCCGCGATCAGAAATCCGTCATCGGTTTCGCGCAGGATCTCCAATCGACGGCTGGCGGCGCCCGACAGAGGCTCATCGTAAAGTAGGACGCAACTACTAGCGGCGGCCCCCCGGCCCACCCGCCCGCGAAGCTGGTGCAGCTGGGCCAACCCAAACCGTTCGGCCTGCTCGATGACCATGATCGAGGCAGCGGGAACGTCGACACCGACCTCCACGACAGTCGTGGCGACCAGGATGGCCAACTGGCCCTGCACGAACCGCGCCATAACCGCGTCCTTCTCGACGCTGGGCAGGCGGCCGTGAATCAGGCCAACCTGATCTGAAAACACGGCTTTGAGTTCAGTGTAGCGCGCCTCGGCTGCCGCCAGATCCAGAAGATCCGACTCGGCCACCAGCGGGCATATCCAGAAAGCCTGGGCGCCGTCGGCGACGGCCCGTTTCAACCGATCGACCACCTCGACCAGCCGGCGCATGGGCGCGGCGCGCGTGGCGACCGGCCTTCGGCCGGGCGGTTTTTCGTCCAGGTTGGAAACGTCCAGATCGCCATAGAGGGTGAGTTCCAGTGTGCGGGGAATCGGCGTGGCAGACATCGCCAAAAGATGAGCCGACTCGCCCTTGGCCCGCAGCCGTCCACGCTCGGACACTCCGAACCGGTGTTGTTCGTCGATGATGGTCAGGCCGAGCCCCTTGAAGATCACCCCTTCCTGAAACAAGGCGTGGGTCCCCACAGCCACCAGAGCGTCGCCGGACAGCAGGGCCGCAAGTCGGTTCTCGCGCTCTGTGCGCGTTCCGCGACCAGTGACCAGAACGGTCTTGATCCCCTGGGCCGCCAGGGGACCGGTGATGGTGTCATGATGCTGGCGAGCCAGAATCTCCGTTGGAGCCATCAGAACGGACTGCAGGCCCGTGGCCGCGACATCCATCATCGCGAGCAAGGCGACCACCGTCTTGCCGGCTCCGACGTCGCCTTGCAGGAGCCGGGTCATCCGGCTCCCGGACGCCAGATCGGCGCGTATGTCGGCCAGGGCGCGTTCCTGGGCGGAGGTCAGGCGGAACGGCAGGGCGTCTCGCGCCGCGCGGGCGGACTCGCTGGGGGCGATGATGGGGGCTGGGGTCTGGCGTCGGACGCTCTTTCGTTCGGCCAGGGCCAGTTGATGGGCGACCAGTTCATCGAACGCCAGACGCCGCCTGGCTGGCGATTGGACAGACAGATCACCTTCGCCGGTGGGATTGTGCAGGAGGCTTAGCGCCTCCCGCCAACTTGGCCAGGCCTGCCGTCGCAGCCACGCCGGATCGAGCCACTCGGAAAGCTCAGGCGCCCGTTGCAACGCCAGTCCGGCAAATCGCCGCACGGCGCGCGAGGGTAGGCCGGCTGTCGCCGAGTAAACCGCCTCCACAGCCGGAATTTCGAAGGCGCGCTCCTCAGGGACCAGATAATCCGGATGAGTGATTTGGGGCGTCGCGCCCAGCCGGTCCCGCTCCACCTTACCGCTCACCACGCGCACGGCGCCAACTGGATTGCGCTGTTCGAGGTGTGGACCATGGCCCTTGAAGAAAGTCAGGAACAGGAAACCGGTGTCATCGAAGACCCGGATTCTCCAAGGCTGTCCGGGCCTGGCGGGTTTCTGATGGGACTCCACGGTGACTATGAGCGTCTGAATCTCGCCCTCGACCGTTTGGATGATCGATCTGGCAGGTCTCTGGATGATTCCCTGAGGGGGCAGGAAAATCAGATCGCGCACGAGTGGCCCGGCTACCCGTTCCAATAAAGGCGCGACCCGATCGCCGACGCCCTTCAGCGAAGTGATCGAGCCAAACATTGGAAATAGAATCTCGGGCCTCATTCTTCGATTATAGCCGATCCGTTGGACGTCGGCGCGCGCGTCGCGAAGCCGGGATGGACCCGCGTGTCTGCGCTCTGTATCAAGCCGCCTCACCAACTCATTCAACGCGCGAACGGTTTCGACAGCTATGAGCGACACGCCTCCAGACCGCCTGGCCATAGATCCAGGCAGCCCACACCACGACGCCGAGGTGCTCGCGCGCGGTGTCGGCGTCCGGTTCAAGGGCGTCGAGAAGACCAATGTGGACGAATACTGTGTCAGCGAGGGTTGGGTTCGCCTGACCGTGGGGACCACTGTCAACCGTCAAGGCAAGCCGATGACCCTGAAGCTCCAGGGCGACGTGGAACCCTATTTCCGTGATCAGGACGCATAGGCCGGAGTCCTTTGAGACCCGAGCCCTCTGGCGTCGGCCGCCGCTCGGTCCTATACCGCCTGGCTAGATGGACGAGACACGTTTGAACAGAGTCAGGTTCCGCGCTTGGCGCCGGGGCTTTCGCGAGGCGGACCTGATCCTCGGGCCGTTCTCGGATCAATATGCCCGGTCGATGTCGGTGGACGAACTGGACCGCTTCGAGGCCCTGCTGGAACAATCCGACCATGACATTTATGGTTGGATCCTCGGCTCGCTTGAGGTCCCAAGCGAATTCGACGACGACCTTATGGCCCAACTTCGGGCTTTCAGGCCGGGCGAATCCGTCCTTCCTCAGGGCGGTTAGGTCGAGGCTGCCGTCCTGGCTCAGCAATCGGATATGAAGATGATCGCCGGCGATGGCGGGGCGCTGGCCCTGACCGGCGCGCCCGAGGGCTTCGACGCCCTGGTGATGAGCGACATCGCTCGCGCCCGCGGCGGCCTCGCCGTTTTCGTGGCCCGGGACGGCTCGCGGGCGTCGGCATTCAGCGACGCCATGGTGTTTTTCGCGCCGGAGATTGAAATCATCTCGTTCCCGGCCTGGGACTGTCTTCCGTATGACCGCGTGGGGCCTTCGGCTGGTCTCGCCGCTCTGCGGATGGCTACCCTCACACGGCTGGCGCGAGGCTTGGACGCCAAGGCCCCGGCCATCTTGGTCACCACCGCGCCGGCGCTGATGCAGCGCGTGCCGCCGCGGGCTTCGGTCACCGCGGCCGGCTATGCGGCGACAGTGGGCGCCAGCGTCGATATCGCCGATCTGGAACGTTATTTCGCGGTTAAC
>JAYTXV010000489.1:0-4498 GCA_043742805.1 Caulobacteraceae bacterium
TGAAACCGTGTTCATCGGGCCGTCGCCCGCCAACCAGTCCTATCTGGTTGCTGAGAAAATCATCGCCGCCTGTCATCAGACGGGCGCCGAGGCAGTCCATCCGGGCTTTGGCTTTCTGTCGGAAAAGGCCGAATTCGCTCGTCAATGCGCCGAAAGCGGGATCGTGTTTATCGGTCCGAACCCGGCCGCCATCGACGCCATGGGCGACAAGATCCAATCGAAGCTGTTCGCCGCCAAGGCCAATATCTCCATCGTCCCCGGCCACATCGGCGAGATCGATGACGTCGCCCACGCGGTGCGTATCGCCGAGGAGATCGTCTATCCGGTGATGATCAAGGCCTCGGCCGGCGGTGGCGGCAAGGGCATACGCGTGGCCTGGAACCGCCGCGACGTCGAGGAGGGCTTCCCGGCCGTCCGCGCCGAAGCCAAGGGCGCCTTCGGCGACGACCGGATCTTCATCGAGAAGTTCATCATCAACCCGCGCCATATCGAGATCCAGGTGCTGGGCGACAAGCACGGCCACGTCGTCCACCTGTTCGAGCGCGAGTGCTCGATCCAGCGTCGCAACCAGAAGGTGATCGAGGAGGCGCCATCGCCGCTGCTCGACCCGGAGACCCGCGCCGCCATGGGCGCCCAGGCCGTGGCGCTGGCCCAGGCGGTCGACTACGATTCCGCCGGCACGGTGGAGTTCGTCGCCGGACAGGATAAGGCGTTTTATTTCCTTGAGATGAATACGCGTCTTCAGGTTGAGCATCCGGTAACCGAGCTGATCACCGGCGTCGATCTGGTCGAACAAATGATCCGTGTGGCGGCCGGCGAGGCACTGTCGTTCAGCCAGGATGACCTAGCCATCAGAGGCTGGGCGATCGAGAGCCGGATCTATGCGGAGGACCCATACCGCAAGTTCCTGCCCTCGATAGGGCGCCTGTCCCGCTACGGCCAGCCGGCCCAGGGCGACCAGGGCGCCTATACGGTCCGCAACGACACGGGCGTTCGTGAAGGCGACGAGATTTCAACCTTTTACGACCCGATGATCGCCAAGCTCTGCGCCTGGGCGCCGGATCGACCGGCCGCCATCGCCGGCATGGCCCGGGCGCTGGAGGACCTGCATATCGAGGGACCGGGGCACAATACCGCCTTCTTGTCCGCGGTGATGGACCAGTCGCGCTTCGCCTCCGGGGAGCTCTCCACCAACTACATCAAGGACGAATTTCCGGATGGCTTCACCGGCCTGGAACCCCAGCCCTGGCAGAGCGACATCATCGTGGCCGCGGCGGTCTCCATGCACCTCACCCTGTCGGAGCGCGCCAGATCCATCGGCGGGGCGCTGACCGCCACCAACCACCGCAAGGATTGGGTCGTCCTGGCCGGTGGGATCAGGCGCGATGTAACGGTCTCGGAAGGCCAGGGGAGCCTGACCATCGACCTGCCGGCCGAAGGTCGTTCCATCATCCTGAGCAATCGCAACTGGCGTCCCGGATCGGCTCTTTTCCGCGCGTGCGCCGATGGACGGGCGTTCACCGCCACCGTGGCCGCCGCGCCGGAAGGCTTCATGATCCGCTTCCGCGCCGTGCGCCAGCGGGTGCTGGTGCTCACGCCGTCGGGCGCCGACTTGCACCAGCGCCTGCCGGTAAAGGCTCCGCCCGACACATCGCGCACGGTGGTCTCGCCGATGCCGGGTCTTGTCGTCTCGATGGACGTCGTCGAAGGCGAAGAGGTCAAGGAAGGCCAGGTGATCTGTGTGATCGAGGCGATGAAGATGCAGAATATCATCCGCGCCGAGCGTGACGGTAAGATCAAGATGCTGGGGGCCAAGACCGGCGACAGCGTCGCGGCGGATGACGTGTTGGCGCAATTCGCTTAAAGAAGGCCTATCGAGATACTGGAGCCCGCGATGAAGATTGAATTCCACGACCACGGCCATGACGCCGGCCCCAAGGCCGCCGTCGCGGTGCTGGCCTTCGAGTCCGCGCCCCTGCACGGCGCCGCCGCGACCCTCGACGTCCTCGCCGCCGGCGCACTCAAGCGGGCGATCGATGGCGGCCGGTTTACCGGCGCGAAGGGCCAGATCCTCGATATCGTCGCGCCTCACAATATCGACGCGGCACGCGTGACGCTGGTCGGCGCCGGATACGCAGGGACCGTCACCGCCGAAACCCTCGAAACCGCCGCAGCCCAGGCCTATCAGGCGGTGAAGACCTGTGGCTCCGAAATACTGGTTTTGAAACTGCCGGAACTGTCGCCCGAAATCGCCGCCTCGGCGGGCTTCGGCATCCGTCTGGCCGCCTACCGCTTCGACCGCTACCGCACCACTGAGAAGGCCGAGAAAAAGCCCTCGATCAAGAGGGTGCGCATCGAGGTCGACGATCCCAAAGCGGCGACCAAGGCGTTCAAGCGCCTTTCCGGCCTGGCCGACGCGGTGATCTTCGCCCGTGACCTGGTTTCGGAACCCGCCAACATCCTCTATCCGGAAGAGTTCGCCCGCCGGGTTAAGGCTCTGAGCAACCTGGGTCTCGAAGTCGAAATTCTTGGTGAAAAAGAAATGAAGAAGCTCGGCATGGGCGCCCTGTTAGGCGTCGGCCAGGGCAGCGTGCGCGACAGCCAGCTGGCGGTTATTCAGTGGAAGGGCGCCAAGGACCCCCATGCTCAACCGGTCGCTTTTGTCGGCAAGGGCGTGTGTTTCGACACCGGTGGCATCAGCCTCAAGCCCGCCGACGGCATGGAGGAGATGATCACCGACATGGGCGGGGCCGCCGCCGTCAGCGGGCTGATGTATGCGCTCGCCTCCCGCAAGGCCAAGGTCAACGCCATTGGCATTCTGGGCCTGGTGGAAAACATGCCCGATGCCAACGCCCAACGGCCGGGCGACGTGGTGACGTCGATGTCCGGCCAGACCATCGAGGTCATCAACACGGACGCCGAGGGCCGGCTCGTCCTCGCCGACGCCATCTGGTATTGCCAGGATCGCTTCAAGCCGAAATTCATCATCGACCTCGCCACCCTGACCGGTGCGATCGTGGTCGCGCTGGGCAAGGATCTGGCGGGCCTGTTCAGCAACAATGACGAACTGGCCGACAAGCTGCTGGCCGCGTCAAAAGCCTCCGGCGACACCCTCTGGCGCATGCCGTTGCCCGCGCAATACGAAAAAGGCATCGAAAGCGCCGTCGCCGATATGAAGAACGTCGGCGGCCGGCCCGGTGGCTCGATCACCGCAGCGCTTTTCATCCAGCGCTTTGTCAACGGCCTGCCCTGGGCGCACCTGGATATCGCCTCCACCGCCTGGAAGCCTGGTTCCACCGTACCCACCATTCCCAGCGGCGCCACCGGCTTCGGCGTCCGCCTCCTCGACCGCCTCGTGGCCGACAACTACGAAGACTAGGAAAGTGACTGGAGTGCGAATGACGCCCTCCGAACCCTGCGAAGTGTGGTTCTATCACTTGGAGCGGTCGGCGCTGGAGCAGGTGGCGCCGGAATTACTGGAAAAAACCCTGGCGCGAGGGTGGCGGGCGCGGGTGCGGTCTGAGCAACCCGGACGTGTCGAGGCCCTGGACGCTTGGCTGTGGACCTGGCGCGACGACAGCTTTCTGCCGCACGGAGTGACCGGCGAAGCTCAAGCCGCTCGCCAGCCGATCCTGTTGGGGCCGGGCGCGGAAAACCCCAACGGCGCCCAGGTCCTGTTCGTCTTGGACGGTGACCCTGGCGACCTCGCCGGATACGAGCGCTGCATCGTGATCTTCGATGGTCGCGAGGACGAAGCCCTGAAAACCGCTCGCGGCCTCTGGAACCGCTACAAGAAGGCCGGCCACGGCGTCACCTATTGGAAACAGAGCGAGACCCGCGGCTGGGAGAAGCAGGGCTAACCTCCCCGCGCCGCCTCATAGACCTCGGCCGCTTTCATCCATTTCGCCTCTGCTTCCGCCAGCCGTTCAAGCATGCGGGCGTGGCGCTTCCTGACCTCGATCAGCTTCACCGGGTCACCGTAGATGGCCGGCTCGGCCAAGCTGGCGTCGATCTCGGCGAACAGCTTGGTCTCGCGCGCCAGGGTCTCTTCCGCCGCCTCCAGCTTGCGTTTCAGCGGTGCGATGGCGCTGGGGGCGGCGGGGGCGGCGCCAGGGCGGGGGAGGGAACCGGCGGGGCCTTGCCGGGGTTGCGGTTGGCGGCCCGGGCTCGGTCAAGAACGAACTTAGCATAGTCATCCATGTCGCCGTCGAAGGCCTTCACCGAGCCGTCGGCCACCAGCCACAGCCGGTCGGCGACCATCTCCATCAGCGACCGGTCGTGGGTGATCAGGATCACGGCCCCCGAATAGTCGTTGAGCGCCTCGGTCAGGGCGCGGCGGCTGTCGATGTCCAGGTGGTTGGTGGGTTCATCGAGGATCAGCAGGTGCGGCCGCTCCATGGCCACCATGTTGAGCAGCAGCCTGGCTCGCTCACCGCCCGACAGGTTGGCGACCGTTGTCTCCACCTTCTGCACGGTCATGCCGAACTGGGCGAGACGC
>JAYTXV010000490.1:0-12918 GCA_043742805.1 Caulobacteraceae bacterium
GGCTCCCGTGCCGATTGCCGTCAAGGTGGGTGAATTCCGCAAGGCGCTCAGCACCGGCAAGCTGCTGGGCCACCTTGTGACGCTGAAATACGGCGAGGAACTGCAGTCAGTGATCGCCAAGGACGTGCAGTTCGATCCGGTGATCGATGAGCCGGTTCATTTCGACCTGTTCCGCGTCGATGCCCACGCCTCGATCCGCATTTCCGTGCCGGTGCATTTCCAGAACCACGAAGCTTCGCCCGGCCTGAAGCGCGGCGGCACGTTGAACGTGGATCACCACGAAATCGAGTTGACGGCGCCAGCCGACGCCATCCCGGAAGAAATCATCATCGATCTGACCGGGCTGGACGTGGGTGACACGGTCCGGGCCGTCGACCTGATCCTCCCGGACCGGGTTCAGGTGCATTCCCACCACCGGGACGCCACGGTCGCCTCAATCGGCGCGTCCAAGGCGATGGCCTCCGGTGAGACCGAGACGGTCTGAAGCCCTACGGCAATCTGTTGAAACCACGGCCCGCGCGCCATGTTGATCCTCGCGGGCCTTGGCAATCCCGGCCCGAAATACGCCGGAAACCGGCACAATTTCGGCTTCCTGGCTGCGGACGCCCTCGCCGAACGCTGGCGCTTCTCGCCGGAGCGCCGCCGGTTTTCAAGTGTTGTTCGTGAAGGTGAGATCGCACCGCCGGCCGGCTCACCCGGCCCGTCCGTCCGAACCGTGATTTTGAAGCCTCAGACGTTCTACAATGACAGTGGGCTGGCGGTCCGCGAGGCGATGAATTTCTACAAGGCGTCGCCTACCGATGTGGTGGCATTCTACGACGAGATCGATCTCGCGCCGGGACGCTTTCGCATGAAGATCGGCGGCGGGGCCGCGGGCAACAACGGAATCCGTTCCATAACCGCCCACATCGGCGCCGACTTTCGCCGCGCGCGCCTAGGAACAGGTCATCCCGGGCACAAGGATCGTGTGATGGGCCATGTGCTGTCCGACTTTCACAAGGTCGAGGCCCCTTGGGTCAAGGCGCTGCTGGAGGCCTGCGCCGACGCCGCGCCCTTTCTCGCGGCCGGCGAGGACGAGCGATATCAGGCTGAAGTGATGCGTCTGGCGCCGGCCGAGAAGCTCGATCCAAAGGTAGCCGGCCGGCCGAGCTGAATCGCGGTCTTGTCGTGGGTAAGGTCCCTGATCATAGTGGCGACCAAGGTGAAGCGTGGGAGACGGGTATGACGGAGCGGGCCGGGGGCTGCCTTTGCGGGGCGATACGCTACAGGATCAAGAGCGATCCGCTGGCCACGGCGGTCTGCCATTGCACCCACTGCCAGAAGCAGGGCGGAGGGATGTTCTCGACAAATCTTGTCGTTCCCGACGCCCTGTACGAACAGACCGGCGAGACCAAGGTCTATGCCGACCACGGCGATAGCGGGCAGGCGGTGCTGCGCCATTTCTGTGGGGACTGTGGTTCGCCGATCCTGTCCAAGGCCGGGATCATGCCAGGCATGGCGCTGGTCAAGGCCGGCACGCTCGATAATATGTCCGGTATCACCCCGGGCATCGAAGTCTACACGGACCATGCCGCGGCCTGGATCGCGCCGGTGACGGGGGCCCAACGCTTCGCCCAAGGCTCAAGCTGACGCCGCGCGGAGCCTGACTTGGCGTTTTCCGCAGCGAAACGGTCAATTGGCTCAATCTCCACTATGCGGTCCACGCCCCGGCCTTGAGCGGTAGCAAGGCGTTCCTGGCCTCGTTCCTGATATCGGCCGGCGTCCCGGCCGCCAAACGGGTCGTAGCTGGCGAATTTCAGGGACGATTGCGCCGCCAGGCCGTTGTCGCCGCCAGGCCCTCATCCAGGGATATCGAGGGTCGCCAGCCCAGGCGGGTCTGGCCAGACACGTCCAGCAGCTTGCGCATCATGCCCACCGGCCGCGTAACGTCGTGGTGGAACTCGCCGGTCCAGCCCAGAGAGCGGGCGGCGGCGGCGTAGTAGTCGTTGACCGTCGCATCCGCGCCGACGCCGACATTAAGGGTCTCGGGCAAATCCTCCAGCCGGTCGTGAAAGCGCCAGATGAAATCCGTCAGGTCGCCGGCGAACATGAACTCGCGCCGGGCTTGGCCGTCACCCCAGATGTCCACCGTCTTTCGGCCTTCCCGGCTCGCCGTCTCGATCTTCAGGATGGCGGCGGCCACCAGATGCGAGCGAATGGGCTCAAAGTGATCGTGAGGGCCATAGAGGTTGGGCGGTATCAGGGTTCGCCACACCAGGCGGGGGTCTTCCGCCGTCATGGCCAGGCTCAGTTTCCAGGCAACGATCTTGGCCAGGGCGTAGCCCTCGTTGGTTGGCTCCAATGGGCCGGTCAGCAGGTCCGATTCGCTCAAGGCGCCGGCGCGGTCCCTGGGATACATGCAGCTGCTGCCAAGATTGATCAGTCGCGTCACCCCCACCCGACGCGCGGCCATCAGCAGATTGAGGCCGATGGCGAGATTGTCGGCCAGAAACGCCGCCGGGGCGTCGATATTGGCCTGGATGCCTCCGACCCGCCCGGCCAGATGGATGACCATGTCGGGACGTTCGCGATCCAACCAAGCGTGGCAGGCCAGGGCATCGGTCAGATCGAGTTCGGCCCGGTCTGGCGCCAGGATGTGATGATCCGACGCCCGGCGATCAACCAGCAAATTGCGGCCCACCATCCCCCCGGCGCCGGTGACCAGAATCTTCACGCCAGGGCGGCCTTTACCGCGGCGTGCAGTTGGTCGAGGCCGTCGTCATCCATCGGGTTGTTGCCGATATAAAAACCCCGATCATGAATCACGTCGGCGCCTGGCAACGGGCCAGGCGTCTCGTGCAGCAGATGACTCATCACCGGCTGGCGCGCGAAATTGCCGCTCACCACCGGACGCGTCTCGACACCGGCGTTGGCAAGACGCGCCACCATCTGGTCGCGGGTGACATTGGTCTCTTTGGTCAGGGTCATGGC
This sequence comes from Caulobacteraceae bacterium, assembly GCA_043742805.1. GTDB lineage: Bacteria > Pseudomonadota > Alphaproteobacteria > Caulobacterales > Caulobacteraceae > Acaudatibacter. Next base: position 2,971 of record JAYTXV010000490.1, read on the forward strand.
GAACCCGAACCAGCTGCTCTCGCCGATTTCACTCTGCAGGCGGATCGCGCCAAGATCGGCGAATCGGTCCTTGACCCGCGCGGCCGTCCGCCGTCGGCGCGCGATGAAGCCCGGCAGGCGTTCGAGTTGTTCCAGGCCGATGGCGCCGCTGATCTCCAGCGGACGCACATTGTAGCCGGGCAGGACGAAGCGGAAAGCCTCGTGAAAATCGCCGCGGCCATCCGGTTCAGCCAGCCGGTTCGGTAAGGGAAGCTGGCGCGTCCACCCGTGCGAGCGCAAGGAGAGCAGGACGTGATGGATTTCCTCGTCGTCGGTGATGCAGACTCCGCCCTCCATGGTCGAGATGTGGTGGCTGAAGAAGGTGCTGAAGGTTCCGATCCGCCCGAATGTTCCCGCCGACCGCCCGCCGAATCGGGCGCCCATGGATTCGCAGTTGTCCTCGATCAGGGTGATGTTCCGTCCAGCCAGCAGGCGGCCGACGGCGTCGTAGTCGTTAGGATTGCCCAGCAGATTGACCGCGAACACCACGCTGACCTGATCGTCGAGCGCCCGTCCCAGCGCCGCCAGATCGAAATTCAGGGTGGCGGGGTCGATGTCGACGAACCGCAGCTTCAACCCATACTGGCAGAGCGGATAGTAGGTGGTCGCCCAGGAAACCGCCGGGACGATGGCGACGCCGCCGGCGCGCGCCAGCGGTGTGCGGGTGAAGAACAGGGCGGCCACGGCCAGCAGATTGGCGGATGATCCGGAATTGACCATCACCGCATATTTCGCTCCGAACTGGGCGGCGAAACGGGCCTCGAAAGCCGCGACATGCGGCCCCATGGTGGTCTGGCCGCTCTCGACCACCGCGATCGCCGCGCGCCGCTCCGCCTCGCCCCAGGTGTTTTGCGCCAAGGGATAGTGAAACGCGCCGTCGCCCGCGGCCCGGGTCATCAGCGCTCCATCCTAGCGGGCTCGCGCGCCACCGCAGCCAGGTCGGCGCGTACCATTTCGGTTACAAGGGCGCCGAAGTCGGTCTCGTGACGCCATCCCAGCCGTTGGTGGGCCTTGCTGGCGTCGCCCATCAACCGGTCGACCTCGGTGGGTCGGAAGTAGCGCGGATCGACCTGCACTCTAACCTGGCCGGACGCGGTATCGACGCCGACCTCATCGACCCCCACGCCGCGCCAAGCCAGTGTCACGCCGATCTCGGCGAAGGCGCGCTCGGCGAACTCTCGCACCGAACGGGTCTGGCCGGTGGCCAGTACGTAATCGTCCGGCGTTTCCTGCTGCGCGATCAGCCACATGCCCCGCACATAGTCCCGCGCGTGGCCCCAATCGCGAAGAGCGTCGAGATTGCCCAGAAACAGCCGATCCTGGCGGCCCAGATGGATGGCGGCCACGCCGCGGGTGATCTTGCGGGTGACGAAGGTCTCGCCCCGCACTGGGCTCTCATGGTTGAACAGAATACCGTTCGAGGCGTGCAGCCCGTAGGCCTCGCGATAATTGACCACCATCCAATAGGCGTAGAGCTTGGCGGCGGCGTAGGGACTGCGCGGCCGAAAGGGTGTGGTCTCGGTCTGGGGGAAATCTGGCGCATCGCCATACAGTTCCGATGTCGAGGCCTGGTAGAACCGGCAATCGGTCATCCCCAGCAGGCGGACGGCTTCCAGCAGGCGCAGCGGACCCAGGCCGTCGGCGTTGGCGGTGTATTCCGGCGTCTCGAAACTGACCTGCACATGCGACTGGGCGGCGAGATTGTAGATCTCGTCGGGCCGCACGCTCTGGACGATCCGGATCAGGTTGGTGGCGTCGGTCATGTCGCCGAAATGGAGGATGAAGCGCGGATCGGCCGCGTGCGGATCCTGATAGATGTGGTCGATGCGGCCGGTGTTGAACGACGAGGACCGCCGCTTAATCCCATGGACGACGTAGCCTTTCGTCAGCAGGAGTTCCGCCAGATAGGCGCCGTCCTGGCCGGTGACGCCGGTGATCAGCGCCACCTTGGCGGTTTTGGTCTGGTCCGGGGCGGGCATATTGGCCAATGGGTGTCGTCTCCTAGCTGTCCAAATCCGTCGGCGTGGCGGAGAAGGTCGCCAGGATGGCGAAGCGCGCGGCTTCCTCGCCGCCGACCACGTCCCGCGCTCCTAGGCGCACCCATACATGAGCGCTGGGGCCAAGCGAACCGTCGCTCCTGGCGCCGTAGTGAAGTATCGAGGGCCGGCCTCGTCGGCGCAGCATCATATGGGCGGCCAAGCCTCGCTCGAAACACAACGGGCGCCAGGGAAGGCGGCGCGCGGCGGCTTCCACTGCCCAGCCGATCTGGTCGGCTGTTTCGTCGTCCGTCCGAGTGGTCCGCGCGGATGACGGCGACCCGCCCGCCAGGGCCGCGACCCGGGCGAAGGTCAAGGCGCGCAGAGCCAGGCCCGCCAGGACCAGCCAAGCGGCGGCTTCCCCGGCCAGGATCATGTCCGCTATGGACCGCCTGCCCGATCTCGATCTGTCAGTCATTGGCGCGCAGATTGTGGGTGAGGAAACGCCCCACCGCCAGGGCGCGCAACAACGTGACGCGATAAGCATCGAGCACCTCGTCCCGTTCCCACCCTCCCTCGGGCCACCGGTTCGCCAGGTCGCGCAGACGCTTGATGTCCAGCAGCCGAGCCGCCGCAGGCAGGGTCGCCAGACGTTCCACGTCCCGCGTCACCGTGGCGCGATCCGCGCTCAGGCCCTCATGCCAATCGACGGCCTGATAGCCGCGGGTTCTGGCGTCGAGGATCGACGGCGGCAGGCGATCCGCCAGGGCGCGGCGGGCCAGACCCTTGATCCTGCCATCCGCGGTCAGATGTTCGATCGGCATCGACAGGCAAAACTCTATCAGCCGCCTGTCGGTCAGGGGGTCGCGCACATCGACGCCAAAACGCGCCAACGCGCCCTTGGTATAGAGCGACAGGTCCATCCGGGTCAGCGCCGCCAGCCGGCGATCGGCGCGGGTTTCTCCGACGCGGCGCGCGCCCGGGATTGCGGCTGGCCGGCCGAAGGCGCGCCTCAGCGCCGCGCCCAGGGCCGGAGGCAGGGAGCCTTCAAAGCTGGCGGCGAGGATGCCGCGCCAGCGCGCCGCGCCACTTCGCGCCGCCGCCCGGGCCAGGCGGCTCCATCGGGGCCAGTCACCGGCGGCCGCCAGATCGGGCAGGGCGTCGAGGCCATCGTCGGTCAGGCCGAGGTTGCCGAAGTCCCCGGTCAACAGCACCGACAGCCCCCGCGCCTGAGCGGCCCGGTTGATATCGTTGAACCAGACGTGGTTGCAGGGATTGAGCACCGGGCGCCCGCAGAAGGCCATGTCGGCGTCCAGGTCTTCCAGGGGAGAGCGTCGGGCGCCTCGCAGCACCACGTGATCCATGTTCGGATAGAGCGCGACGAGGTCGGCGGCGGCCAGGCTCTCATCGCCATGGCGGCCCATCGGGGCCACACCATCATAGCCCGCCCTCGGCGCGGCCGTGAAAGCCGTGACCCGGCCGTCCCGCGGTCCCATCAGCCGCGCGGCCGTCGCCGCCACCGCGGCGCTGTCCCAGCCCGAACTCAGGTGGGCGGCCACGTCCGGGCCGGCGCCGCGAAGTTGCGCGGCCAACGCCGTGTCGAGGTGTTCGCGAAGGGCTTCGGCGTACTCCGTTGGACCAGAGAGTTGAAGGTGTCGAATCCGGGGGGTGTAGTGCCGTCTGGCGGTCCAGCCATGGCGGTCGATGATCACCAGTCCCCCGGGATCGACCCGCTCCATCCCGTGGAAAAAGCTTCCCGGACCTTCTTCCGGCCTCAGCGCCAGGAAGGCCGCCAGCTGTGTCTCATCCGGTGAGACAGGGATCTCGGCCACAGCGTGAAGACCCCGGGGCATCGACGCGAAGGCCGCCAGGCCGCGCGCATAGTGGAAGTGCAGGGGCCGGTGACCAAAGGCGTCGCGGGCCAGAACCAGCCGGCGCCTCGGCGCATCCCAGACGGCCAGAGCGTAGTCGCCGACCAGCCGGTCGAAACAGGCCTCGCCCCAGCGTGACCAGGCGGCGGCCAGGATCGATGCGTCGGCCATGCCCAGGGCGCGTCCGGGTGCGAGGCCCAGGGCCCGCTCCAGATCAGGCCGATTGTCGAGGCGCGTGTCGGCCACCATCCGACCGCCATCGCCGAGGGTTAGCACGCCGAGATCGTAGTGATCCTCTGGCAGGCGGCGGAACAGCCGGCGACCGATCGCTATGTCGGGCCCGGCCCACTGTGATTTGGCGTGAGGCCCATAGACGGCCTGGGCGGTGAGCATCCGGGCGCAGTCGGCGTCCGCGCCCGGAGCGCCATCCTGTCGCCAAAGTCCGGCCAGGGCCGACATCTCAATCGCCCGGCGACGGCGGCGCGCTCTCGATGCTGACCAGACCCTCGGCGCGAAGGTCGACGATGAGATCAAGAACGTCGCGAAGACAGGTTTCCGCATCCACCCGGTACTCCGCCATCAGCACGGCGCGAAGATCGTCGATGGTCTGGGGAGTTTCAATCAGCGACCACACCCGTGACGCGATAGCATCCAGACCGTAGCAGGCGCCCCGGGCAATATCCAAAGCGACAACTTCACCGTCGATCTGTGCGCTTAGGGCCTTGGGACTTCGCATGACCACATCGCCGTGACGCGGGGCCTCGGTCAAAGTATCGCGCCTAAGAAAGATGCAAGCTGTCGTGCCTGGCGCGGTTCTTGGTGATCTGACGTGCGTCGAGGGCGTCGATACGCCGCAGAGCCGGTCGCCGCCATTCTAGACGGGTGTCCGACTCCCGTGTGTCAAACGCGGAGTTTTGCTCAGGAATCGACCTATTCACAACCTTGCTAGCCCTAGCTGTATTGGATGCCGTAGCCCCAACCCGGCGTTATCATCAGAACCATATCATCCTGATCAATTCAAGGCAGTGGTGTAAGAAGTCGTTACGTCGGTTCGCCGCGCTCGATGGCTTCGAACAATTTCCAGGGCGCCGCCGCGTCGTGGGTGACGCCGATCTCAACAATCTCGCAGCGCTCCGCCAGGGCCAGCGCCTGGCCGAATTCGGCCGCCGAAACGCCCATGGCTACGGCCAGAGGCCAGCGATAGATGTTGTCCAGGATCGCGCCGACCGCCTCGGGGCCGGCTAGGCGGGTCAGGGATACGGCTTGCGAAGCGCTTGGCCGCAGGACGTAGATGCGATCCAGCGGCAGCCCCCGGCGCGCCCACGGCGTCGAGACCGGCAGGCTGAATTTGTCGACGCCGTCGCCGATGGGTTCGAGATTGTCGGTCATGCGTCCGACCAGGGCCGGCGATTGTTTCCACAGCTTGATACGCGCCAGTCCGGGCCGCACCCAAACCGCGCGGTCGCCGGCGATATCGACGACACACAGATCATCGGCGAGGACCGTCCAGCCCCGGCTCTGGAGCTGAGCGGCCAGGGTGGATTTGCCGGCGCCGGAGGGTCCCAGAACCGCGAAGGCTTTCTCGCGCTCCCCGATCGCGGCGCCGTGCAGAACCAGAAGCGCGCGCTGATGACAAAGCGCCGCCAGGGTTGTTCCCAGAAGATAGAGGCGGATATCCCGAGCCGAGGCGCCCAGCCGGGGATCGATTACGATCTGTTTTCCCTCGCGCGCCTGGTAGCGGCCGGCCGGGGCGTTGAACTGAAACCGGCCTTTGGCCACCCGCATCAGGGGCTCTACCTCGACACTATCTTCCAGTTGCTCCGGCAATCGCCCCCATTCGATGCTGATGTCGGCGCCCCGGTCCCCGGCGGTGATTGGCTCGAGCTCGGGCAGCGCGATGACCGAGCGCACTGTCAGGCCGAAGACCGTATAGTGGTGGACAGCTGGGGGTAGCGTCGCGATGTCCAGCCTCCTCGATCAGCCGCCGCGCGGCGCTGTCCAAACACCACCAGAGGCTTATAGGATGTTGGCTTCCATGACGAACGTGGGGCGCTACGAGCGTGGGGCTTGACGAACGAGGGGCTTGACCGAGCGATGGACAACCGCGCGCTGGGGCCAGAATTTGTTCTGGCGGCAGCCTGTTGCCGCCCGCCGGGCGAGGCCAGGAATGCGGCGGTCAAAGCGGCGGTCGACGGCGTCGATTGGGCGGTCTTTGATCGCGTCATGGCCCGGCATCGGGTCGAGGGCCTAGCCTACGAGGCGCTGGTGACAGCGGGCGTGGCCGTGGACCCGGCGCTGCGCCAGACGGCGAGCGAGATCGCCGTGGAGGGGCTGAGGCTGGCCGCCGAGACCGGTCGGCTGCAATCGGCCCTGGACGTGGTCGGCGTCGCCAATCTGGTCCTGAAGGGCGCGACGCTGGATGTCCTGGCCTGGGGCCGGATGGGTCTGAAGCGAGCCTGGGACATTGATCTGCTGGTGACGCCGGACGACGCCCGCCGCGCGCGCCTTGTTCTGGAAGGGCTCGGCTACGACCTGCGGGATCCCGCCGACCCGTCGGACACGGCGTTCGGGGCCTGGGTGGCGCTCGCCAAGGAATGCGTGTTCCTCCATCGCGAGAGCGGGGTCGTGGTCGAGTTGCACTGGCGTCTGGCCGACGCCGCAACCCTCCTGCCCGATATTTCGGCCCGCTCGCCGACCCAGTCTGTTGGACTTTCGGAAGGCCTCGCCCTGCGCACTTTGGCCAGGGACGAGCTCTTCGCCTACCTCTGTGTGCACGGCGCCTCTCATGCCTGGTCGCGCTTGAAGTGGATCGCGGACCTTGGCGCTCTCTTGGCCCGGGAGGACGACGCCGGCCGGATCGAGCTCTATCGGCGGTCCCTCGATCTGGGGTCGGGAAACTGTTCCGCCGCCGCCCTGCGGCTTTGCGAATCCCTGTTCGGGACACCCCCGCCGGCCGCGCTGATTCCGGAAATCCGCTCAAATTCCAGGGCGGGAAAGCTTGTGGCCTTGGCGATGGACGCCCTTTCCCACGGGAGCGGGGCGGCGGAGATCGACACCCGGCCGTTGTTCAAGGACAGGATTTTGCTGTCCCATTTCCTGTTCGCCAACGGTTGGCGATTTTGGCTGTCGGAGTGGCGTCGCCAGGGGGTCAGCATTGATGACCATATCCGGCTTCGCCTGCCGCCCTGGCTGAGCTTTCTCTATGGACCGATCCGGGCGCCGCTATGGCTATGGCGCCGGATCGCGCGGCGCCTCAGCCGACCTTGACCATGCGCTTGCCGATGTTCTCCCCGGCCAGTAGCCCCACCAGAGCGGCAGGCAGATTTTCGAGGCCGTCGATCACATCCTCGCGCACCTTCAACTGGCCCGACTCGACCCAGGATGTCAGCTGCTCGAGTGCGGCGGCTCTCTGGTCGTCGAAATCCGAGACGATGAAGCCGCGCAGATGCAGCCGCTTGGTGACGATCAGGCCAGGCACGCCGCGTGGGCCGGCTTTGGGCGCGACGCCGTCATATTGCGAGACCGCGCCGCAGCAGGCGATGCGGCCGTGGTTGGCCATATTGAACAGGCAGGCCTCGAAGATGTCGCCGCCGACATTGTCGAAATAGACATCGATCCCGTCTGGGCAGGCCGCCCTCAGAGCCCGGCGCGTGTCGCCGGCCTTGTAGTCGACCGCCGCGTCGAAGCCGAGTTCCGCCGTCAGTAGAGCAGCCTTCGCCGCGCCGCCGGCGATCCCCACCACCCGGCAGCCTTTTAGCCGCGCGATCTGGCCGACGATCGAACCCACCGAGCCGGCCGCCGCCGACACCACCACGGTCTCCCCGGGTTTGGGCCGGCCGCATTCGAGCAGGCCGAAATAGGCGGTCAGTCCAGCCACCCCATAGACGCTGAGCAGATGGGTCAGGGGATCGAGGCGCGGCAGCTTGGCCAGTCGCCTGGCCGGCAGGGTCGCGTAAGTCTGCCAGCCGGTGTCGGCGAACACCAGGTCGCCGACGGTGAAGGCGGGCGACCGCGACTCGACCACCTCCGCCAGCGCGCCCCCGGCCATCACATCCCCGGCCTTGAGCGCTGAACGATAGGTGGCGCCCTGCATCCAGGCCCGGTTGGCCGCGTCGAGGGACACATAAAGGATTCGAACCAGCACTTCACCGTCCAGGGGGATCGGCCGGTCAGCCTCGACGGCGCGAAAATGTTCGGGCGACAGCTTGCCCTGGGGAATCTCGGCCAGAACGATCTGGTGGTTGCCTTGTGTCATGCGACGTCATCCTCCTTGACGCGGTTCAGGTCCGCGATCTGTCGCCAGCCTAACCCAACCCTTCGCCGAAGCTAGTCAGGACGGCGCCCGCTGGCGTAGTATCAACGCCTCGATTTTGTCCGATCTGGAGATCAACATGGCCAGCGCCTGGGTTGGGAATGGACCCATCGCCCTTCCATCCCGCGGCGTGGCCTATGGCGCGGGCTTAGCGGTGGTGCTGTTCGCCATGCTGGGGGTCGGCCTGGGCTTTCAGGCGGCGTTGCGCAAAGGCGCGGCCCCCGATCTCGACGCGGCGTCGAGCCCGGGGACCGGCAAGGATGACGCCCTGACCGCCAAACCGATCGTCGATCTGGCCCCTCCGACCGCCGTACCCGACGAGGCCAAGGACGGCGCCGCCGCTGATGACGAGGCCGACAAGGCCGACGCTCTGGCAGCCCAGACCGCCGCGGCCCAGGCGATCCAGGCCAAGGCCGCCAAGGCTGGAGGCGACATCGACGATGTTCTCACCTCTCCCACCGAAAAACCCCCCGCCGTGACCAAGGGCGCCGCCGACGAAGCGCCTCCGGGCGTGCCGGTGAAAAGCGATGTGCCGTTTTAGGCGGGCCCGCGGGCGCGACGGGAAAGACTTGATCGTGGAACTGTCCGCCTACCTCGACCGCATCGGCTTTGAGGGCCGACCGGTTCCCGATCGGGCCACCCTGGAGGCGGTTCAACGTCTTCATCTGTTGGCGATCCCCACGAGAACCTTGATGTTCAACTCGGACGCCCCCTGACCACAAGTCTGGCGGCGGCCGTCAGCAAGCTGGTCACCCGCCGGCGGGTTGTGGCCGCGTATCTGTGAGCGGCATGAGGTGGTGTTCCCTCAAGCCTCCAGTTCGATGTCCCAATAGAGGTAATCCAGCCAGCTTTCGTGCAGGTGGTTGGGGGGGAAACGACGGCCGTGGTCCTGGAGCTGGTACATGGTCGGGCGGTGTGGCGCGCGGCGGGGGGTGACGCCGGCCTCGCGCGGAGTGCGGCCGCCTTTGGCCAGGTTGCAGGGCGCGCAGGCGGTGACGATATTCTCCCAGGTGGTGCGGCCGCCGCGCGAGCGGGGAATCACGTGGTCGAAGGTCAGTTCCTCGCCGCGTCCGCAATACTGGCAGGTGAAGGCGTCGCGCAGAAACAGGTTGAAGCGGGTGAAGGCGGGCGGGCGATCCTGGGCCACATAGCTCTTCAGCGACACCACGCTGGGCATGCGCATCTCGAAGGTAGGGGAGTGGACCAGGGTGTCATAGGTGGAGACCACATCCACTCTGCCAAGGAACACGGCCTTGATCGTCTCCTGCCAGGACCACAGGGACAGTGGATAATAGGAAAGGGGCCGGTAGTCGGCGTTCAGCACCAGGGCGGGGGCGCCGGAGGGGGGGCGGCTAAGTACTTGCACGACGGCCTCCGCCGCGCTGATTTACCGTTCGGAGATGGTTCGGGGATCCTGAGCTGAAGACCTTGCCTCCTTCTGGGCCGATCCGGCGAATCGATCAGCCGATTGAGATTACTCAGATCATAGGAGAGGATTGACGACATCTCCATGACGCAGACGCGTCTGACGCGGTTCAGCTTGTCGGGTTTGATCGCTGGAGAGCAGTTTTTTGGGTGAGGGGCCGCGTGGGCGGCTGGCGAATGGGCGGGGATACAAGGAATCCTCACCCGATCGACCAGCCGCCGCGCGCTGGATCGCCATCGGCGTTTTAGACGCCGGCGAAAGCGGTGGCGCCGGCGACGATGGCGCCCAGGGAGAGGATGACCAGCGAGATGGCGCGGTCAAACA
>JAYTXV010000491.1:0-2915 GCA_043742805.1 Caulobacteraceae bacterium
CGGCATCCGCCTGAAACAGGCCGGGATCGATTTCACCATTCTGGAGAAGAACGCCGACGCCGGCGGCACCTGGTTCGAGAACGTCTATCCAGGCTGCCGAGTGGATAATCCCAATCACATGTATTCCTATTCCTTCGAGCCCAATCACGATTTTCCGCAGTACTATTCGACACAACCGGTCCTGCTCGACTATTTTCGATGCGTCGCCGACCGGCACGGCCTGCGCGCTAACATCCGCTTCGAGACCACCGTCGAGGAAGCCGTGTTCGACGAGGTCAAGGGCGTCTGGCGGGTGGAGGTCAAGACCGTCGACGGTGGCCGCGAGTTTCTGGAAGGCGACGCGCTGGTCACGGCCGTCGGACAGCTGAACCGGCCACACTATCCCGATATCGAAGGGCTGGAGACCTTCGAGGGCCCCAGTTTCCACTCGGCCCGCTGGCGCCATGACGTCGACCTCGCCGGCAAGCGTGTGGCGGTTATCGGCACCGGGGCCAGCGCCTTCCAGTTCGTGCCGGAGATCGCCCCAAAGGTCGCCCAACTCAACGTCTTCCAACGGACGCCGCCATGGATGCTGCCGGGACCCAAATACCACCTCGATGTGCCGGAGGGGAAAAAGTGGCTGCTCGAGCACGTGCCCTTCTATGACAAGTGGTATCGGTTCTACCTGTTCTGGGGCCTCACCGACGGACTCTATGAGGCGGTAAAGGCCGACGCCGGCTGGACCGGCTCGCCCGAGGCGGTCGGCGTAGCCAACGCCGAACTTCGCGCCACGCTGGTCGAAGCCATCCGGGCTCAGGCGCCAGATCGGCCCGACATCCTGGAAAAGATCATTCCGGTCTATCCGATCGGGGGCAAGCGCGCCCTGGTCGACAACGGGGTCTGGGTGACGGCGCTCAGGCGGAACAACGTCGATCTGGTCACCACGGGGATCGCCAAGATCACCCCGACGGGGATCGTCACCAGAGACGGAACCGAGCATCCTGCCGATGTCATCATCTATGGGACAGGCTTCCACGCCAGCCGGTTCCTCTGGCCGATGCGGATCATCGGGCGGGGCGGGGTCGAGTTGCAGACCGCCTGGAACGGCGACGCCCGGGCTTATCTGGGCATGACCACCCCCGGCTTCCCCAATCTGTTCATGCTCTACGGACCCAACACCAACATCGTGGTCAACGGCAGCATCATCTTCTTTTCGGAATGCTCGGTCCGCTATGTGATGGGTGCGCTGAAGCTGATGGCGGAGACCGGCCTCCAGACCCTGGAGGTCAAGAAACAGGTGCATGACGACTTCAACGCCAGGGTCGACGCCGCCAATGCCATGATGGCCTGGGGTTCACCCAACGTGAACAGCTGGTACAAGAACGCCACCGGCCGGGTTTCCCAGAACTGGCCGTTTCCGCTGGTCGATTATTGGAACGCCACCGTCGCGCCGAACCCGGAGGACTTCACCCTTGGGCCGAAATTTACGGCTCCAACATGAATACAGGCGACTGTAGCAGACGATGACTTATGCAGTCGTCAGACAGTTTGAAATCGCCCGCGGCCTGATCCGGATGACAGGTGTGCTTTCCCGCAATTTCCTTGTCCTGGCGGTTCTCGCCCTGGTGTTGAGCGGAATACCAAACCTGATCATCCTCGAGATTTTGGGAAGTGGATTTCTCTCAGACCTGAAGGCGGTAGGAACGGGCCTTTTCTACTTTGGACAGCTGTTCAGCCTGTTGATCGGCGCCCTCCTCCAGGCAGCTTTGATCCATGCGACGATCAGCGATCTGAACGGCGGGCGCGCCGGCATCGGCGACTGCCTCAACACCGCCGTACGCCACGTGCTGCCGCTGGTCGGTATAGGTATCGCCACCACGGTCGCCGCTGTGCTGGGCCTGTTCCTGTTCATCGTGCCCGGCGTAATTTTGGCGCTGGCCCTGTGCGTATCCGCGCCGGTTCGGGTCGTGGAGGGCTTGGGAGTCTTCGCCTCGCTCAGCCGCAGCGGCGATCTTACACGCGGTCACCGTGGCGCGATCCTACTGCTATTTGTTCTTTATAGCGGTGGATCTATGGCTATCGAGGGTTGGGCGAGACAGATAGGTTCAGGGGTATATTTTGTCTCGCATCCGGCGTGGAACCTTCTCGGGCCTCTTATCGTAGTTTCCCTTGCCCAAGCGCTTGGCGCCCTGATTGGAGCCGCTGGAGTGGCCTCGATCTATTTCGAACTGCGCACCGCCAAGGAAGGAGTCAGCATCGAGGCGCTGGCGGCGGCCTTCGACTAAGCCTTGTCGAACTTGTCCTTGCGGCGATGGCCGAACAGCAATCGCTGCTCCAGGCGGGCGCGGAGGGCGGCGTAGAAGGCGGCCAGAAAGGCTGGATCGGTTTCGCCGTCGGGCCGGACATAGTCGATCTTGGCCCGGATCCGTTCGGCGACCAGGGTCATCGACTTGGCGTCGCCGCGGCGCAGTATGTCCTCGAGGATTTCCAGTTCCTTGACGCCATAAGCGCCGGTCTGGTCTGGGGTAAAGACGAACTTCGGCAGGTTCCTGACGGCGTCCCGGGCCAGGTCGGCCAGAAGCATCGCGCGCGGCGCCCGCACCACCCAGGTCCCGGCCACCAGATCGCCGACCCTCAGGCGATCACGATTGAACAGCGGAAACAGCAGGAAGCCGCCAGACCAGATCACCCCGAGCCAGACCATGATCGCGTCGATGGTGTCGCCGGCGAACGCGGCCCCGGCCAGCAGGGTCAGTGGCAGGAATATCTCCAGTTCCCGAAGGGCGTTGCGGGTGAAGATCGCCTCCGCCGTCAACCGTCCGCCGTCGCGCGCCACCACCCGCAGCCCCAGGGCGCGCTTGCCGGGCGTGGCGGCCCGGGGACCCAGCTCGAAAATCACGCAATAGCCATTGCGCAGCAGAAAGGCGCCCAGCAGC
>JAYTXV010000492.1:0-4552 GCA_043742805.1 Caulobacteraceae bacterium
CAGCCTGCCGGCCGTGCTCGGCCATGAGGGCGCCGGGATGGTCGAAGCGGTGGGTGCGGCGGTGACCAAGGTCTCGCCGGGCGACCGGGTGGCGATCACTTTCCGTTCGTGCGGCGCCTGCGCCCGCTGCCAAAGCGGCGACCCTGCCTACTGCTACACGATGCCGGCGCTCAACTACATCGGCATGCGTCCGGATGGGTCGAAGGCCATCCGCCAGGACGGCGAGCCGGTCTCGTCCAACTTCTTCGGCCAGTCCTCGTTCGCCACCTACGCCCTGGCCTATGAGCGTAATGTGCTGAAACTACCGGCCGATATCCCGTTCGCCATCGCCGCGCCGCTGGGCTGCGGTGTGCAGACCGGGGCGGGCGGGGTGATACTGGCCCTGGCCGCCAAGCCCGGCTCGTCGATCCTGATCACCGGCGGCGGCGCGGTGGGCCTGTCGGCGGTGATGGGCGCGGCGATCCAGGGCTGCGGCGTGATCATCGTCCTGGAGCCCCATGCCGCCCGCCGGGCGCTGGCGCTGGAACTCGGCGCCACCCACGCCATCGACCCCGCCGCCTCGCCCGATCTCGCCGCCGCCGTCCGCGCCATCTTGCCTAACGGTGTCGACCACGCCTTCGACACCACTGGCCGCCCGGACGTGATGACGGCCATCATGGCCTGCCTCGCCCCCAAGGGTGTGCTGGGCTTCGTCGGCATCCCGCCGGCCGGAGCGGCCTTGCCCGGCGACCTCGGAACGGTGCTGACCTTCGGCCAGACCGTGCGCGGCATCATCGAGGGCGATAGCGATCCGGACGTGTTCATTCCCGTCCTGATCGACCACTGGCGCGCCGGCCGGCTACCGCTGGAGAAGCTGGTCAGGACCTACCCATTCGCGGACATCAACGCCGCTATCGCCGCTCAGCATAGCGGCGACTGCGTCAAGGTGGTGCTGACCCTGGACGGCCAGGATGGATGACTGGATCGCGCGGGGTGGCTTGAAGGCGGTTCCCCGCGAGCGGCTGCGCGCCCTGAGCGTTCGTAGCGACCTGAAGGGCGCCGTTCAGACCCTGCAGCACCTTGCCGCGCTTGGCGTGACCACGTTCGCGCTGCTGGCGGCGCGCGATGCGCCGCTTTGGCTTGGGTTTGTTCTGATGCTGGCACAGGGCGCGCTGCTGAACTGCCTGTATGCGGCCCAGCATGAGCTTAGCCACTGGACGGTGTTCCGCACCAAATGGCTGAACGACCGGGTGGGGGAGGTGTTCGGTTTCCTGACTTTCAACCCGTTCCACACCGACCGCTGGGCCCACTTCGCCCACCACCGCGAGACCCAGAACCCCGAGCGGGATTCCGAGCTGATCGGCATGAAGCCGTTCACCACCCTCAGCTATGCCCTGAACCTGATCGGCCTGGATTTCTGGCGCCGCCGGATACTGACCATTGTCCGCGCCACCGCCGGCGCCGGTCTCAAAGCCGACTACTGGCTCGGCCCGAAAGAGGTGCGGTCCGTGGTCTGGGAAGCCCGTATTTATGTGATGTTATGGATTGTAATTCTAAGTGTTTCTCTGATTGCCCGGTCGTGGCTGGCGGTCGAACTCTGGCTCGTCCCGCTGCTGCTGACCAAGGTTTTCCACCAGCTTCAGAACACCGGCGAACACACCGGCATGCCCAACACCCCGGACATTTTCAGCAACACCCGCACCCTGACGGGGCCGGCGCCGATGCGCTGGGTGATGTGGAACATGTCCTATCACACCGCCCACCACGCCTTTCCCGGCGTGCCGTTTCACGCCCTGCCGGCGCTGCACCGCGAGATCGTCGCCGGCCTCGGCCGCTCGGTCATCGAGCGTGGCTATATCGAGGCCCAAAGGGAGATCTTCGGCTGGCTGGCCACCGAGCATCGGGCGCGCCGGATCGCGGCGTAGTGGCTCAGAAACTCGAGATTTATCAATCGCTCTGGGCCATGGAGCAGCGCCGTCCGAGCGAGACGGAGGCGCCGTTGGAGACCATGCTCGACCAAATCGCGGGCGCCGGTTTCGCCGGGGTGTGCCTCGACCTGGCGATGGACGACATCTCCCTCGCCGAGACCGCCCGGCCGCTCCTCAAGGAAAGAGGGTTAAAAAGCCTTTTCAATGGCTTCCCCAGAAATGATGACGAACTTCGGACCATGCTCGCCCTGGCCCGAGACCACGGCGCTGCCTATCTGAGCGTAATCGGTCAGATCATGCCCCGCGATGTCGCCGGCATGATCGAAGTGGCCCGCCGCTGGATCGACATCGCCGAGGCCGAGGGCCTGCCACTGCTGTTTGAGACCCATCGCCATGGCCTGCTCAACGACCTCTATGCGACCCTGGACCTGCTCGACGCCATCCCCCAGCTTCGCCTGAACGCCGATCTCAGCCACTTCGTCATCGATCGCGAGTTTGCGTTGCCAATCAATGATTTGGACGATGAATTTATCACGCGCGTGTTGGATCGATCCTGGGCGTTCCAGGGCCGAATCGCTTCCAATGAACAGATTCAGATCCAGCTCGCCTTTCCTCGCCACCGGCCGTGGGTCGAACAGTTCCATGCCTGGTGGGAACGCGGCCTGCGCGCCTGGCGAGGCCGCGCGCCGTCCGACGCCACCCTGACGTTTCTGTGCGAACTGGGGCCGCCGCCCTATGCGATCACCGGCGCGGATGGCCTGGAACTTTCCGATCGGTGGCTGGAGGCGTTAGAAATCCATAGTCACATCAAGACTATATGGCGGAAACTAGAGGTGGTTCCATGACCCTCGATCCGCTGAAAATCACCGGCCAAGGCCCCCTGGCCCGCGCCCGCGTGCGCGATCTGGCCGCCTCTAAGGTGCGGGAAGTTGCCAACGCCGGTTTCGGCCTGCCGAACGTCAGGCGATTCTGGTTCGGCGAAGGCGACCAGCCGACACCGCTGTTCATCCGCGAAGCGGCCATGGCTGCTCTGGCGGAGGGCCGGACCTTCTACACCCATAACCAGGGAACCGCCGAACTGCGCGCGGCCTTGAGCGTCTATCTGCGGCGGCTTCACGGCCGGCCGTTCGACGCCGAGGCGGCGTCGGTGACCAGCGCCGGGGTCTCGGCGCTGATGGTGGTGATGCAGGCGCTTCTCGATCCCGGCGACCGGGTGGTGGCCGTGACGCCGGTGTGGCCCAATCTGGTCGAGATCCCGAGGATTCTCGGCGCCGAGGTGACGCGGGTGGGGTTGGAGCCCCGGGATGGGCGCTGGACCCTGGACTTGGGCCGGCTACTGGCGGCGATTACGCCGGGGACACGGCTGTTGCTGATCAATTCGCCCAATAATCCTACCGGCTGGACCCTGCCGGAAGCGGCGCGGGGCGCGATCCTCGACCACTGCCGGCGCCTCGGTGTCTGGATCCTGACCGACGATGTCTATGAGCGGGTGGTTTTCGGCGACGCCGTGGATTGCGGATCCGTGGTCACGGCGCCGTCATTCCTGACTCTCGCCGACACCGACGACCGGGTGGTCAGCACCAACAGCTTCTCCAAGGCCTGGCGGATGACCGGCTGGCGCCTGGGCTGGATCGTCGCCCCGCCGGCGTTGCGAGAAGACCTTGGCAAACTATTGGAATACAACACTTCGTGCGCGCCGGACTTTGTTCAGGCGGCGGGTGTGACGGCCCTGGAACAGGGCGAGCCGTCGATAGAGGCTCTGCGCCTGGAAATGATCGCCCGCCGCGATCAGGTGCTGGCCGGGCTGAGCGCTCTGCCGGGCGTGGAGACCACTGCGGCCGACGGCGGCCTTTACGCCTTCTTCCGCATCGCCGGCCAGATCGCATCGGTGGCTACCGCCAAGCGCTTGATCGCCGAGGCTGGGCTCGGCCTCGCCCCAGGCGCGGCCTTCGGCCCCGAGGGCGAAGGCTGGCTGCGCTGGTGCTTCGCCACCAGCCCCGAAGCGATCGACGACGGCCTGGCGCGCCTGAGGCGGTGGGTGGGCGCCGACCGATAGGTCCGCCCCAATGCCCAATGAGAACAAAAAAACACTGATAATTACAAAGCGCCGCCTAATATTTGCAAAATGAAATATTAACTTCAACCCAACCTATTGCGGTCGCTTCGGGACGGGCTAGTACGAAGGTGCGATATCGGCCATGAGAGCCGCTACCCCGCTCGGCAAGCGCGACGACGATGTCATATCCGTCAAGGGCGAGGCGCCGGTCCTATTTACCCGAACGCGGCGGTTCCAGGTCGAAGGTCATTGGGGTGGCCTTGGCGTCCAGGCCCGCGACGATCTCGGGGGTCAGGTCGTTGGCCATGTTGCCGGAGAGCACCGTCTCGCGCGCCAGCAGCAGGCCGCAGGCGTGGGCGCCGTAGGCCTGGGCTATGAAGGGCTGGGCCTGCTGAAGCACTTGGCCGAAAGCCTTGGTTTTGGTGGCGTCGATCTGGGCGGAACGATCGGCCACCTTAGCCTGAAAGGCTTGTCCGCTCTGGTTGATCGCCTGACCCTGAGCCTGGATCTGCATTGGCGACAGGGTGGCGCGCTTGGCTTCCAGCGCCTTGCCGCGCGCCTCGAGACGGGCCTTTTCGGCGTTCAGATT
>JAYTXV010000493.1:0-5368 GCA_043742805.1 Caulobacteraceae bacterium
GGGGTGTTTCTCTTCCCCTTTTGGGGGAAGTCCGCCCGAAGGGCGGGATGGGGGCGGTCTTGGCGGGGCGTCTGGTTTCAGACTTTCGCCACGCCGTGGGTGGTCAGCAGGTCCAGCATGTCGCTGGCGTGCTCTTCCTCGACGGCCAGGATCGATTCCAGCATATGCCGGGTGGTCGGGTCGTTGTCGCCGAAGTAGCGGATCAGCTCGCGGTAGTGATCGACCGCTATGCGTTCGGCGATCAGGTTTTCGCGGATCATCGAGGCCAGGTCATTGCCGGTGGCGTATTCCGAGGCCGATCGGCCGGTCAGGGTGGCCGGGTTGAAGTCGGGCGTGCCGCCCAGCTGGTTGATGCGCTCGGCCACCGCCATGGCGTGGTCATGCTCTTCCTTGGCGTGCTTGGCGAATTCGGCCTTGACGCCCTCGCTGGCCAGGCCGGTGGCGACGATCGAGTGCTGGGTGTAGCGCAGCACGCAGATGATCTCGGTGGCCAGGACCGCCTGGAGGATATCGATCGCCTGATTGACGTCACCGATATAGGTGTCGGTGACGACGCCGGTGTCCAGATGTCGGCGCGCGCGGTCGCGCAGGGTCTGGACATCGCTTAGGAACGGCGTGGCGGCGCTGGTGTCGGGCCGAGAGGACTTCTTCATCTTGGGGCTCCTGGAGTTCGAGAAAACCATGGGTGGGTAACCCGCCAGCCGGGCGCCCGTTCCGAGCCTCAGGCTTCGAAGGCCAGTTCGGCTTTGAGAGATTCGATGTCCCGCCCAAGGGTGGCGACGGCGAGCAGGTCGCCCCCGCGCTTCAGGCGGACTGTGGCGTCGCCGGCCGCTATGTCACCCTCGACCTCAGCCGCGTCGAAGCTCTCGGCGTGACCGACATAGTTGATGGTGGTGTCATAGTGGGCGGACCAGAAGAACGGGGTCTCGGTGAAGTCGCCGGCCTGGCCCAGCAGGACGCGGGCCACGTGCTGGCCCTGGCGCTCGGCCGCGACCCAGTGTTCGACGCGGATCCGGTCTCCGCTGCGGGGATCAGGGTAACGCGCCACGTCGCCGACCGCGAATACATTGAAGGCGGCGGTGCGGAAGCGTCCGTCGACCACGACGCCGCGATCCACCGCCAGGCCGGCGGCCTCGGCCAGTTCGACGCGGGGCTTGACCCCCACGCCGACCACGACGAAATCGGCGGCGACGTCGGTTCCATCCTCCAGGCCGACCCGGCCGTCGACGAAGCCCGTGGCCGCCTGTCCCAGGTGGAACACCACGCCCTTGGCCTCGTGCACCGACTGGATGTGACGGCCGAGATCGTCACCGAGGATGCGCGCCAGCGGGATGGCTTCCGGGGCGATGACATGCACCTCGAGGCCGCGCTCGACCAGGGCGGCGGCGACCTCCAGGCCGATGAAGCTGCCGCCGACCACGACCACGCGGCGGGCCTGGCCGGCGGCGGCGATGATCGCCTCGCAGTCCTTCAGGGTGCGCAGGACATGGACATTGGGCTGGTCGAAGCCCGGCAGGGGCGGGCGAACCGGCGCGGCGCCGGTGGCCAGCACCAGGACGTCGTAGGGCAAGGCCTTACCGTCAGCCAGCGTCACCGTCCGGGCGGTCAGGTCGATGGCCCGCGCCGCGCCGCCGGTTCTGAGGTCGATCTGGCTGTCGGCATAGTAGGCCTCGTCCTTGAGCGGCATCCAATCGCGCGGGGACTTGCCGGCCAGATAGTCCTTCGAGCAGTTCGGCCGGTCGTAAGGCGGATCGGGATCGTCGCCCAGCAGGGTCAAATCACCCGCGTGGCCTTCACGGCGGAGCATCTCGGCGGTGGCGAAGCCGGCAGCTCCGGCGCCGACGATCACCACGCGCCGGGCTCCCGCGCCGGTTGGCCGCCGGGGCGCGGCTGGTTCCACCTTGGCGCGGACGAAGACCATGCCGCCGCGTTCCTCGATGCGCCAGACGCCCAGAGCCTCGATGGCCGGAGCGCCGTGAGCCTGGCCGGTGCTGAGGCAGAAGCGGGCGTGGTGCCAGGGACAGCGCACCGTATCGCCGACCATCAGCCCGTCCGCGAGGGGAGCGTGATAGTGGGTGCAAAGGCCATCGACCGCGCGGAAGCCGTTACGCACCCGGGCCAGAAGCACGGGCTCGCCGGCTACGTGGCCGCGCATCAGCACGCCTTCAACGATCTGGAGCGCCGGCACGCCCTGGGTAAAGTCCGGCCCGAGGTCGGTTTCCATCACTTGGTCTCGGGATTGGCGGCGTCGGCGGCGGTCGTGGCGCGGTCGGCGGCGGCGCGCGCGGCGCGGGCCGCGTCCTGGGCCGCCTGGGCCGAGGCATTGGTCTGGTCGGCGATCGAATTACTCTGGGCGACGGCCCTGGCCGCCGCGGCGTCACCAGCGGCGTTGTTGAGCGTGGTCTGGTCGGCGGCGCTCTGGGCCAAGGCGCCTTGTTGGGCGGCGTTCTGGGCGGCGGCGTCGCGCATCGCCTGGGTGTCGGCCGGCGGACCCTTGTTGACGCTGACGAAATACACCACCGCGGCGATCACCAGGGCCACCATCACGCCGACGACGACGATCATGGTTCGATTGGTTTTTTCGGTCTCGCGGACTTCGGAAGGCAGGGACATGAGGGGCTTCCTGAGATTTGACTGGCCAACCAACCCCTGAAGGCCCTCTCGGTTCCCTTCAGGTCTCTCGGCGAAGGTCCAGAGCCGCTCGCACCTTGGCGTGGTCTTCGCGGCCTCGGCGGTAGCGGAGCAGGACGATGATCGAGATGGCGGTGATGATCGAGGCGCCGGGGCCATAGATCAGGCCGAGGTTGCGCACCGCCTCGGCCGGGATGGCGTGCGGCGCGATGCCGGCGGCGACCAGGCCGTGGGGGAAGCCGATCAGGTCGAGCACCAGGCCGGCGATCAGGGCGCCGACGCCGCTGGAGGCCTTGGCCGACAGGCTGATGCCGGCGAAATACAGCCCCTCGCGGCGGGCCTCGAACAGATGCTCATGCTCGTCGGCGGCGTCGGCCATCATCGACTGGAAGCCGATCAGCGCGGCGCTGGCGCCGACGCCGGAAATCGCCGAGGCCAGGATCAGGGTGACAGGCCCGGCGCTGAGCGGGATCAGGCCGAGGATCAGCAGGGACGCGGGAACCAGCTGGCACAGGCCCAGCAGGCTGATGCCGATCAGGGCGATCTGGCGCTTTTCCAGCAGCCCGCCCACGGAACTGGCGGCGAACACGCCGACCAGGATGCCGGCGAAGTAGGCCAGGGTGATCACCAGGATGACCTTGCTGGGCAATTTCCAGAAGTAGGTGTTGGCGTGCAGGCCCAGCGCCGTGGCCACGCCCAGCGAAATGAACAGGATCAGGCAGGCGAAGAACAGGGTGCGGAACGAGGGGTTGCGGAACACCTCGGCCACCTCGGCGAGGAAACGTCCGAACGCGGGGCCTTTGGTCGGCGGCGCGGCGTGCAGTCGGCTACGCGCGCTCATGGTGCCGAAGGTGGCGACGGCGGCGGCGGCCAGGATCAGCACGCCGCAGCTCCAGCCGAACGGCGAATAGGCGGCGCGGTGGGTCAGGCCGCCGACGCCTTTCAGAAACACGCCGAACGCCAGGAACGCGCCGACGGCGCCGGCCACGACGCTGAACAGCACGCGGGAGGCGACGATGGTCGAGCGCTCGGCGTAGTCGTCGCTGAGCTCGGCGCCCAGGGCGATGAAGGGGACGGTAAAGCCGGACATGCCGATGCGCACCGCCATCAGGGCGGTCAGGGCGTAGGCGAACAGCACGTAGCTGGAGAGGCCGACCGGCACGGAGAACAGCATCGCGTAGGCGACGACAATGGGAATGGCGCTGGCCAGCATCCAGGGGTGTCGCCGGCCGTGGCGCGAGCGGCTGTTGTCGGACAGCGAACCGACCAGCGGATCGATGAAGGCGTCGACCACCAGGGCGATCCCCAGCGCGACCCCGGCCGCCAACCCGGACATGCCGCAGACGATGGTGAGGTAGAACAGCAACAGGTTGTTGAGGCCGAAGTTGGCGGTGTCCTGGACCATCGATCCGGCCCCGTAGGCGGCCAGGACGCCCAGGCGTAACTTGCCCGATCGCTCGGCGTGGTTGGCGCCGGAATCCCGCGCGGACGGCACGGGAGCGGATATGTCGCCAGAGACCTCGACAGCCATGCTTTCCTCACAGAATCCGACCGCCTTTTCGCCGGCGGCTCGCCTCATGCTTAGGAGAGGTTGAGCGGTTCGCCTAGCGGCAAACTCAGATCGAATCCGGTCGCCGGGCCGGCGATGATTTCGCCGCGAAGCGACTTTGCATATTGACAACCGGGCGAAAGTATGTTGCAATATGCAAACTGGAGATTGTCTCGTTGGCGCCAAGGCGATGGGGCGACGACGGGATGCAAAGGGAGAGGCGCGATGACCACCAGAACCACGGGGGCCAAGACGCCAGACACACCAGATCTGCAAAAGCTCAAGCGCTATTTCAGCGAGGCCGAACAGATGACCAGCGAGGCTCGGGGGCGGGCGTTGCGGGCCATGGATTATTTCGATTCCGATCAGTTCTCGGCCACCGAGCTGGCTCTGCTGCGCGAACGGCGCCAGCCGCCGGTGGTGATCAACCGCATCAAGCCGGCGATCAACGGCATCATCGGGGTAATCGAGCGCACCCAGGCCGATCCGCGCGCCTGGCCACGCAACCCCGCCGACGCCGACAGCGCCGATGTGGCAACCGACGTGCTGCGCTATATCGCCGACTTCAACCGCTTCAAGCGGGTCAAGCAGGACTGTTTCAAGGACCTGCTGGTGCCCGGCTCGATGGCCGCGCTGGTGGGCGTCGACAGCGACCTGGAGGTCACCGTCACCCAGATCCGCTGGGAGGAATATTTCCACGATCCCCGCGCCCGGCGTCCCGATTTCAAGGACGCCCGCTACCTGGGCATCGCCAAGTGGATGTACGCCGACGACGCCGAGGCGATCTATCCCGAGAAGGCCCGGGAGATCGGCGAGGCGCTGCGCAATGGGGCCGCCGGCGGCATGGCGACGGGGGCCGCGTTCCAGGACCGGCCACAGACCGGGGGCGGAACCGGCGCGGGCACGGGAACCTGGATCGACGCCAAGATGCGCCGGCTGCTGGTGATCGAGATCTATTACCGGGAGGCCGGCGACTGGATGCGTTGCGTGTTCACCGGCTCGGACATTCTGGAGAGCGGCCCCTCGCCCTACCTCGATCACAAGGGCCGCCCCGACTGTCCGATCGAGGCGCACAGCGCCTATGTGAAGCAGGACAACAGCCGCTATGGCGCGGTGTGGGACATGATCGGTCCGCAGGACGAGATCAACAAGCGCCGGTCCAAGAGCATCCACCTGTTGAACGTCACG
>JAYTXV010000494.1:0-11295 GCA_043742805.1 Caulobacteraceae bacterium
GGCGGGGCACATCACCAGCACCGCCTGGCACACCCCCACCTCGATCGCCGCCGCCGCGCGCCAGACCATGCCGGCCGGCGTCGCGCCGCCCAGGTCGACACGCTCGTTGAAGCGGCTGCGCAGGCCGAGATGCTCGGCCACGGCCGAGGGCGCCAGGGCCGGCGCCTCGCGCGCGCCGACCACGCAGAAACCATCGATATCGGCCCTGTCGAGGCCGCTGTCGTCGATCAACTCGGCGCCCAGGCGAGCGAAGGCGTCGAGGTCGAACAACGGTTCGTCCCACCGGCGCGCCGGCTTCCACTCGGTCACTCCGACGATCGCGGCGGCCCGCTTGCCCACGTTGTGTTTCTCCCCGGATGGCGCGCCGAAAGGATTTCGACTTGCCGGCGGAGCGTGGCGACCTTCCGGCCGATGTTCAAGCCCCGTCCCACGCGTATCAACATCCTACGTTCATCGTCGTGTGAGCTCCGGATGATCAAGTCCTGGGCCAGCAGCGCGACCCAGCGATTTCCGGCTCGACCCCCATCGTAACTTTTTGAAAGTAGGTTGACGCTCCGTAGCGTAACCCGTGCAGTTTCCGGCAAAACAGCATCGAGGAAACGCGGCGTGTTCAAACGGGTTCTGATCGCCAACCGGGGCGAGATCGCCATCCGCATTGCCAGGGCGGCGTCCGCCCTCGGCGCCGAGTCGGTGGCGATCTATCCGCCCGCCGACGCCCTGTCGCTACACACCCGCGCCGCCACCCACGCCCGCCCGATCGGCGCGGCGGGGGGCGATCCGATCGGCGCCTATCTGGACATCGACGCGGTGGTCGCCGCGGCCCTGGCCGCCGGCTGCGATTGCGTGCATCCGGGCTACGGCTTCCTGGCCGAGAACGCCGCTTTCGCGCGCCGCTGCCTGGCCGAGGGCCTGGTGTTCGTCGGCCCGCGCGCCGACACCCTCGATCTGTTCGGCGACAAGACCCGGGCCAGGGCGCTGGCCATAGCCGAGGGCGTTCCGGTCGTGCCCGGCAGTCCTCCGGTCGCCACGGCGGCGGCGGCGGACGAGGCGGCGCGGGCGATCGGCTATCCGGTGATGGTCAAGGCCGCGGCGGGCGGCGGCGGGCGGGGCATGCGCGCGGTGGCCGAGGCCGGCGCCATGGCGGCGGCGTTCGAGCGCTGCCAAAGCGAAGCCAGGGCCGCGTTCGGTGACGGAACCCTGTTCGTCGAACGGCTGGTCGCGCGGCCCCGCCATATCGAGGTGCAGATCCTGGCCGATCAGCGTGGCGCGACGGTGCATCTGCACGAACGCGACTGTTCGGTGCAGCAGCGCAACCAGAAGGTGGTCGAGATCGCGCCGGCCCCCAACCTGCCTGCCGACCTGCGCGGCCGCATCCTGGCCGACGCGTTGAAGCTCGCCCGGGCGGCCGATCTCGTCAACGCCGGCACCGTAGAGTTCCTGGTCGATCCCGAGCGCGGCGAACACTATTTCATCGAGTGCAATCCGCGCATCCAGGTCGAGCACACGGTCACCGAACAGGTCACCGGCGTCGATCTGGTCGAGGCCCAGTTCCGCATCGCCGCCGGCGAAACCCTGGCCGACCTTGGCATCGGCGACCAGGCAGCCGTAGGAGCGCCGCGCGGCTTCAGCGTCCAGGCGAGGATCGTCGCTACCGGGGCCGGGACCCTGACCGCCTATCACGAGCCGTCGGGGCCTCGGGTGCGGGTCGATTCCTGCGGCTATCTTGGCTACGCGCCGCCGCCGCAGTTCGATCCGATGTTCGCCAAGGTGATCTGCGGCTCCAACTCCACCGGCACGCTGGTCTCGGCGCTGCGACACACCCTGCGGGCGCTGGACGAGTTCCACATCGCCGGACTGCCCACCAATTTCGACCAGCTCCGGGCCATCCTGGCCCACCCGGGAGTCGCTGCCGGCGATGCGCGCACCAGCCTGCTGGCGGAGCATCCGGAATTTTCCGCCCCCGCCGCCCCGGCGGGCAAGACCTCGGGTTCCCTGGCACTGCTCGAACAACAGTCCGCCGCCCTGGGCCGTGGCTCGGCGCCGGTCGTCGCCGCGCCGACCGTGGAATCCGTGGTCCCGGCCGAAGGCGAGCAGGGCGTCGAATGTCCGATGGCGGGCGCGATCCTGGAAATCACGGTAGGAATTGGCGACGCGGTCAAGGCCGGCGACGCGCTGATGATCGTCAGCGCCATGAAAATGGAGACCGCCGTTACCGCGCCGTGCGACGGGGTGGTCACCGCGCTGGCGCCGATCAAGGTCGGCGATCAGCTGGTGGCGAACCAGATCGTCGCCGCGATCGCGCCCGGCGAGGGCGCGGCCACGGGCAAGCCGCGGGTCCATGGCGTGGACACCTGGGCGCCGATGCTGGCTGAGGTGAAGGCGCTCCAGGACATTGCCCACGCCCGCTTCGCCGAGGGCTCGATCGATCCGGGGGTTGTGCGCCAGCGCAACCGCGGCAAGCTGAGCTGCCGCGAGCGCATCGACCTGATGCTCGATACCGGCAGTTTTCGCGAGGTCGGCAGCCTGGCCGGCTTCGCTTCCTATGACGAAACCGGAGCGGTGGCCGATTTCACCCCGGCCAACCATGTCGGCGGGTGGGGCAAGGTCGAGGGCCGCACCGGCATCGTCTGCGCTGACGACTTCACCTCGCGCGGCGGCCACTCCGACGGGGCGATCGGCGCCAAGAGCAGCTATCTCGACCGGCTATCGATCGAGCTCAAGTGCCCGTCGATCCGCCTGCTCGACGGCTCCTCCGGCGGCGGCAGCGTCGCCTCAATGGTGCCGGCCCAGCACAAGACCGGCGAAAGCGCGGCCCAGGAAAGCTCGGGCGCCATCAAGGCCGGCCGGCCCAGGGTGGCCGGCGGGGGCGGATCATTCCTGCCCGGCCACCTGGGCAGTAGTCTGTATGCGGAACAACTGACTACCGTACCGGTGGTCAATCTGCTGCTGGGCAGCGTGGTGGGGATCGGCGCGGCCAAGGCGGTGCTCGGCCATTTCTCGGTGATGGTGCGCGACATCGCCCAGCTGTTCGTGGCCGGCCCGCCGGTGGTCACCCACGCCATGGGCTATGAGGTCACCAAGGAGAACCTCGGCGACTGGCGAATCCATTGCCGCAACGGCTCGGTCGACAATCTGGCCGAGACCGAGCAGGAGGCTATCGCCCAGGCCAAGCGCTTCCTCTCCTACCTGCCTTCCAGCGTCTATGAGCCGCCGCCGGTGGAAGAGCCCGACTGGGCCGATCCGCCCGCCCGGGCCGAGGAGGAACTGTTCACCATCGTGCCGCGCAAGCGCACCACCACCTTCGACATCCGCCGGACCATCGCCTTGATGGCCGACCGGGGCTCATTCTTCGAGATCGGGCCGCTGTGGGGCGACGACCAGGTCACCGGCTTCGTGCGCTTCAACGGCTATCCGATGGGAGTGATCGCGTCGGACAGCCGCCACCTGAACGGCGGCGCCCTGACCGCCAAGGGCTGTGACAAGCTCAAGCGCCACCTGGACCTCTGCGACCTGTTCCACCTGCCGGTGCTGAGCCTGGTCGACAACCCGGGCTTCGCGGTCGGCATCGAGCACGAGATGGCCGGGACGATCCGCAAGGGCGGCGAATGGATGATCGCCTTCGCCCAGATCAATGTGCCGCTGTTCACGGTGATCATGCGTCGCAGCTTTGGCGTGGCCGGCAACAACTACGCCTCGCCCCTGGCTCGGGGCGGCGCGCGGGTGGTCTGGCCGGCCGCCGATGTCGGCGGCATTCCCCCCGAGGGCGGTATCGAGGCGGCCTATAGGCGCCAGCTGGCCGAAGCCGCCGACCCGGTCGCCCTGCGGGCCGAGATCAACGCCCGCATCGAAAGCGCGCGCGGCCCGTTGGGACCGCTGAACCGTTTCCAGATGGAGGAGATGATCGACCCGCGCGACACCCGCCGCCTGGTCTGCGAATGGGCCGAAAACGCTCACCGCATCGTCAGCCAGCCCGGACGATTGGGACCGAGGCCGTTGGGATTTCGGCCGTGATCGGCTCGATGGGGCGCCCCGGGATAAGCGCGGGACGATTTCTACTTCCCATTCGGATCTTGAATCGCCGACCTCCGCGCCTCGATCCGCGGGACCACGTTTCTCGGAGGCTGCTTCGGCCCCCGATCGCCTCCCGGAATCACCGCATTCCCGCATGTGACAAAAGTCACCGTGCGTCGGTGGAAACTCGAGTAAAGATCTAAGTATTCGAACGTCACGTTAGAATCTGGTATGATACCCTATGATCGAGTTGGCCCATCCACTGGCTTGGGAGCAGGCCGACGCCGAAGCCCTAGCCGCGTTGTCCGACCCCGCCGGCGCGGCGCTCGACCCCGGCTATAGAGGGGACATCCACGCCATGGCTCTGATCGTCGGCGACCCCGACAATAACGCCAGCTGGACGTCCAACGCCGCCGACGACATGGAGGCCTGTATCCTCAATCTGATGTCGACAGCGGGGACCGTGGTGGCTTCAGAGGACGCCCTGAGCGACCTGACCTGCGCCGGCGAACTGGCTGGCGCGCGGATCGTCGGGCGGTTCGAGAATGGCACGCCGGTGGAGCTGGACGAGACCGGGGCGCCGATGAATCCAATCCGTAATAATTTCGACTATTCCGCCGACCCCACGGGTCGGAAATGTCCACTGCATGGCCACATCCGCAAATCGAATCCGCGCGGTGAAAGCGCGGCGAAACTCGGCGTTTCGCTGGCCTCGGAGAGGTCGCACATCATGGCGCGCCGGGGCATTACTTATGGTCGCCGGACCTCGATCGTCGATCCTCAGGATCAGCCCGAAGGCGGCGTGGGCCTGCTTTTCATGGCCTATCAGCAAAACCTCAGTAACCAGTTCGAGTTCACTCAGGCCAGCTGGGTCAACAACGAGAACTTCGTCGCTGCAGGTGTCGGCCGCGATCCGATCATCGGCCAAGGCGGGGTCTCCGCCCTCAAGCATTTCAGCGAGTGCCCGGGTGATGTGGGCGAGGTCGTCGTCTCGCCCTTCGGCGGGTTCGTCACCTTCAAGGGTGGCGAGTATTTCTTCGCCCCCGCCAAGAGCACGCTCGCGAGCCTGTGAAAATGACGTCCAGGCTGCACACGGGCGGGTGTCTCTGCGGTGCGGTAAGGTATGAGGCCGACGGTCCGCCGGACTACGCCGGTTGCTGCTACTGCGCCGATTGCCGCAAGGCCTCCGGCTCGGGGTTCATCGGGTTCATGAACTATCCCGCCGCCCGCCTGCGGTTCAGTGGTCAGACGCTGGAGTTTGCCTCCAGGTCGGCGCGGGGCACGGAGGCGGTGCGCAATTCCTGCCCGGTCTGCGGCAGCCTGGTGTTCGGCGGGGTCGTCGGCCAGGATATCTCGCACACCATCTATGCCGGGTCCCTCGACGATCCCGCGCTGTTCGTCCCGGCTATCGCCATCTTCAATCGCGACCGCCCGGACTGGGCGCCGCTGCCGCCCGGCCTGACGGTGTTCGAGACCATGCCGGAATGAGGGCGCGGCCCCGGTCGCCGCTCAATCGCCGAAGAAGTTAAGCTCCAACAACACGCCGTTCGGGTCGTGGGTGAAAATCTGGGTCAGACCGATCGAGGGGATGCCTTGCACGGTGAACTCAGCGGCCTTGGAGGTCAGGCGAGCGATCACTTCGTCCTTGCCTGAACAGTTCAGCGCCACGTGGTGGATCGGGCCGGTGGGGCCGGAGGGGCAATCGCGCTGAAACGCCTGGGGCGCGCCCTTGGCGTTAATATGGAAGATCGGCCGGTTCTGGTCGTCATAGACCCATTGGACCATCTCCGGTTTCGACGGCGGCGGCCCGTTGCGCACGTCCAGATCCAGCAGGTCGGCATAGAATCGCGCTGTACCCGCCATATCGTCGGTGAAGATGTTCACATGATCCAACGCATTGACCCGCATAGTCCGCCTCCGACCCTTTTATGTTCGCCGCGACCCTATCGCTATCGAGCCGTCGGAGTCTCGCGCCGTGAGGCCTACTTCGCCACGCTGCGGATTTCCACAGAACCGCCCGATTGGGTGACTATGCCGAGAAATTGTCGCCGAAATCGCTGCCGGTGATCAACGAGCGTGTGGCGGCGTTGGCGAAACCGCAGGCCAGGCCGCTCACGGCTTGGTTCACATCCCACGCGGACGAGAACCGAAGAACATTGGAAAGCAATCCACTGCCGCTCACCGTGACGAACACCCCATTGCCGATTTCAGCGGCAGCAACACTGGTCCAGCTGAACTTGTGTTGCAAGCCGGTGGCGACGCCGATGGCTTAGCTGACGGCGCCGCCGATGGCGCCTTTGACCACACTAACGCCGAAGTTGCCGGCAACCTTGCCAACGACCGCATCGACACCACTTAAGGCTGGTCCCACTCCTCGCGCCACCCCCGCACTGATGCCCGACAGCGCCACTTCCGACCAATTGAAACTCTTTTGCGCACCCACGGCTAGGGCAACCCCTTGACCCAACGCGTCGCCCGCCGCGGCGAGTACCGCCGTGCCGACGATATTGCCGGCGATCTCCGCCGCGCTTCCAACCGTGGCTGGGACGCCGCCGGCAAAAAGAGTGCCGAAAGCGCTGTCGAATGCCGCGTTGACCCCGGGGCTAAATTGTACGGCGATAGCCACAAGGATGGCCCCGATAGGGCCGCATCCGTGACTGGCTTGCGGCGGGGGCGGCGGTTGGGGTTCCGCGGGGAGTGTCGGCAGGGTGTCGCCGATGGCCTCGCCCGGGTTGTAGACTCGGAAGGTAGCGCTGGAGTTGTGGACGTTGGCGACCTTGTTGGGGATCGACAAGATTTGGCCGGTAGCTAGCGAGGTGGCAGCGGTCAGGCCGTTGGCGTCGGCGATCAGATACCAGAGGCTGGCGTCGCCCCAGGTCGCCTGAGCGATCGACTGCAGGGTGTCGCCCGATTGAACCGTATAGGCGGCGGCTGTCTGACCCGGGTAGCCGGCGTTGATCGGCTGGTAGCTCTGGTCAAAGTCGGCGCTGGCCACAGCCTTGCCCTACCGGAAGCCAGCCTTGCTGGTATTTGTGTTGGGATCGCGCGCCGTCAACGCCGCTATGATCATCCCCTACCCCAACACCGAGGCCATGAACAAACACCCCCGTGAGCAATCACAGAGAAGGGGCTGAGTCACGACCGCGCGCAATAGCCACGCTGTCATACAAGAGCGCAACGAAGCCTATCCTGCCATCGACCTCAAGCCGCCGATCGCCATGGCCAAGCTGGTGAGGTCGGGCGTGTTCAAGCGGGCGAACCCCGCAGTTTGGCCAACCTCACCAGCCATTTCAGCCGAGTCGCAGCGCACCCCCCCCTCGGCGAGGCGCCGTCGATTCCGATGTGCAGACAAGCCCCTGACGCCCTGGCGAGGTGCGGCCTTTTATCTTGCTGTTCGTCGGTGGATGGTCAGACCCCCGCGCGCAGTCCCTCGATCTGCTTACGGCCAAAAAATCTTGAGTCGATTTCCATGGATGCAAAGAACATCAACAGAGATGGAGTAGCCCCCGCCTCAACCAAGAGAGCAACATAAGGATCTGATTTGGATAACAAGAAGAAAAACAACACCTGAAGAACAATCAATGCAATTCCTATAAATGATTTTCGCGGCACAAAATATTGGATCACTGGCAGCGCCAGCGCCATAATCGCAAACCCCGACATTAAATTCCAGATCATAAACCCATATGTAGCTGAAAGAAACTCTCCTCTCATAATTCCACTAAACATGTATCCGGTGTGGATCGGTTTGATCGAACTTATCGGAGCATACCGATACAGGTATAATGTTAGACCCACAGATAAAGTTTCACCAATCAACAATACGGCATATAGTGTGAGGTATTTTCGCATCATGAACATAATCATAGTTGGTAATTATCCGATTTACATGTGAAAACATTTTGCATTTAATTCGGCGCGACCGATTGCCTCTCTGTCACCTTGATTGCCGAAGTCGAACGGATGACCAAGATTCCGTATCGCGCTTTTGATGGTCGGCGGTGTTAGAAAATGGCGCTTATCCCCTTGACCCACGTTGTTAGTTTGGCTATTCAAAATGCATGAGCAAGTCGCCCTCTTCTTCGCCCGCCCTTTCGGTTCGTGAGTTCTTCGCGCGCTTCCCCGATGAAGCCGCCTGCCTAGAGCATATCATGACGGTTCGGTTCGGCGGTCTCACGATGGATTGCCCTTCGTGCGGCGTTGAAGGCGCGTTCCACAAACTGCGCGACCGCCGCGTGTATGCCTGCCCAAACTGCCTTCACCAGATCGCCCCGACTGCCAACACCATCCTGCATGACACACGCACGCCGCTGGTTTCGTGGTTTTATGCCATGTATCTCTTCGCCACGACGCGCCACGGCGTTAGCGGCAAGGAACTGCAACGCCAGCTTGGCGTGACGTATAAGACCGCCTACCGCATCGGCATGCAGATCAGGAAGCTGATGGGCGCGGCTGACTTTGACGGCCTCCTTGCCGGTCACATTCAGGCGGATGAAGCCTATGTCGGCGGTCGTCGTTCCGGCGGCAAACGCGGTCGTGGCGCTCCCGGCAAGACAATCGTCATGGGCATGATCGAAGAAGGCGGTAACATCGTCACGCAGATCATCCCCGACGTGAAGAAGCCAACCCTTCGCGCGGTCGTCAACGCCAACGTGGAAAAGGGTTCGGTTGTCTCCACCGATGAACTGATGAGCTATGGCTTACTCACTGGCGACGGTTACGTTCACGGTGCCGTTAAGCATGCTGCGAAAGAATGGAGCCGCTATGACTATCGGCAAGGCGTTACGCACTCCACGAACAGCGTGGAAGGCTTTTGGCGGCTGTTTAAAGCATCGGTGCGATCAACGCATATTCAAATCAGTGGCAAGCACATGCAGCGTTATCTGGACGAGTTCACTTTCCGCGCGAACCACCGCCAGCGCGTAAACGCGATGTTCGATCTGATGGTGGCGGCGCTATGACAACGCAGCCTAGCAAGGCGTCAAAAACCGCAGGCGACGCGCCTGCCATGGCTTCGCGTTCCGCTTGCCGGATGAAGGGCTCTAAATCGCCAGAGGCTAAAGCCGATGCTAACGTTATCCGCTCCAAAGCGTGCCCTCTCGTCATGATCGAATGGGAGGACAGCGCCCAACCGATCGCGGCGTGGTCCTACCTAGCATCATTTGAAGCCCCTGGCACCATTCGCTGCGTATCGGTCGGGTGGCTCATCAAGAACAGCAAGGCCGTCAAAGCGCTCGCGCCCAATCTAGGCAGCGTTCAGAACGCAAACAGCGTGCAAGTCTCTGGCGTTATCCAGATACCTACACGCTGCGTTGTGCGAATGACCCGGCTAACCGAGCCAACCCTAGCTGCTTAGGGCTTCTGGTTCTGCGACAGGACAGACGCGGCAAGTGTCTGCGCTTCGCCCTTGGTTGGCGTCTTGCCGGCCAACACCTTGCCGGCGATTGAAGAGGCAGTCTTGCCGCTATCGCGCGGCGGGGTCTTGTTTGCCATGAAAAATATCCTTGACATCTGGGGTCGACGGATTCCGCAGAATCCGCTAATGATGCCAACGCCGGGAGCGCGAGCCCCCGGCGCGGCGGTCACATTGCTCTTAACAAGAGCAACGGGAAGCTAAGGGGCTGCAACCCCCGCGACCCGAAGGAATGGTTGCACATTCCGTGTCCTCCTTATTGCGCATCCGGCGCGGTTTCTGGGGCACTGGCAGCACTGCTGTTCAGTGCCCCATTCTCGTTAGGGGCCGAAACCCCGAATTCTTGCGGCGTCAACGTCCAACCACTGCGCCCATTGCTCATAAGTTCCGGCGTTCTGGACAGAATGGACGACACTACGTTCTGCGGGACCGCGCCGACAACATGCACACCTTGGCGCTCAAGTTCGCGCATAATTTCGCGTGTTGGCACAGGCAAAGTAGGGCTTGTCGAAACAGCCTCAATGGCCACGCGGCGCACTATGTCGACGTTTGTCTGACGCTCCATAAGCGCACGAAAAATCGCCGTCTTTGTTGCAACAGGAATGGGCGCCACTGTCTGCGTAAGCGCAGGAGTCACGTTCGACCCTGCGCTTGCGTCATTACGATACAACGAAATCACGGATCGGATCGCGGACAGCTTGGCTTCAAGTTGCTGCGCTTCGGCCTCCATGACCTTCAGGATTGCGATGTCCACGGGCGAATCTCCACTTTACGTGGGCACCTTACTGCAATCCACATGAAGCCGCAACGTGCAACGTATTAACGCTGTCGAAATGTTTTGCGGTGACGCATGGCGACGTGTTCACGTCATGTTCTGCGCTTTTTGAGCGCCTAACCAAACGTGGGTCAAGGGGATAAGCGCCTAGAAAATTCCTTAATGCGCCATTCGATTCCACAATAAAAGATGTTCTTTGATCAGCCGGTAGGTTATTCAAGAAGTTTTGCAAATATGTTTGCTCATTATGCACTAAGTCATAATTTAGGCTATCGGTGCTTCCAGCCGCTACTGAGCCAAGAGTATCTCCGTTCTGTAGAACAAAATTGCCATCGATATTATACAATGCGGCATATAGCAGTGCATTGACGTTTTTCTACAGACCTTCGCCAAGGGCTTCCACGTTATTCAGAGTTGTAGGGTCGTAAGGGTAATTACTTCCCACTGTATCGGTAACTAGAGACAAATACTGAGCGCCACTCAGCCCCGCAATGCCAGTGACATTCGAGGCCGCGTCAAAGAACGAAGTGTTGTATACGGAACCAGGCGAATTTAGTAACTGATTAAGTGATCCATATATCAAAGTCCGCTGGAGGATATTGTTAGCTTGTGACGGAATGCCAGGAAACGGAGCGTATAGAAAGTGATTTAGGGGCGACGGGGTATGCCGGCCGCCATTTATGTTGTTGATATATTGGAAATATGCTGAGTTATATCCCGAACTGTTATATGACGAGTTGCGCTGCGCGGTAACAACAACTTCCGCGAGCGCTGTCGAATCCGTTGGTGCGCTTGCCGTGGGAATGGCTGAGTTGCTCCACTGGCCGCTCGCCAATTCCGCCGCGGTCGGTCCGGCGTATTCAGCGTTTAGATCGCCAATCGGATCGCTGGAGGCCGGCCCGGCCGCGCTACCTGGAGCAGAAGCCGAATTCCCCCCAGCCTGACTGGCCTGTTGTTCCTGGCCGGCGATGATGTTCCCGACGGTTTGGCCGATGATATCCGGCAGCGCGGCGGTGAAATTGTCGCCGAAATCACTGCCGGTGATCAACGAGCGTGTGGCGGCGTGGGCGAAACCGCTGGCCAGGCCGCTCGCGGC
>JAYTXV010000495.1:0-8296 GCA_043742805.1 Caulobacteraceae bacterium
CGCCCACCGGATAGGCGACGCTGGTGACCGGCGGCAGGTTATAGACCGTCGCCGCCGCCGAATTGCACCGCACCAGCTTGCCGGCGTCGGCCAGAGCCGTCGTATAGGGCGTGGCGTCCTGTTGGTTGACCGGCAGGCCCAGATAGCCGCTCGAATTGGTCGCCAGGGCCGAAAAAGCCAGCAGCGAATTGGTCAGGGTGTCGCCGGCCTTGCTTGCCGGAACATAGCCCAGCGCCGCGGCGATGCCGGTCCAGGCGGCCAGCTTTGCCGGGCTGACATAGACCCCCGTCGCCACGCCCGCGTTGACCTGGGCGGTCGACGCCTCGAGGATATTGATGCTGACCGGGTCCACATCGCGGATCACCGTGCCGCCGCCGGTTTGCAGCTGCACCCGATAGGTCACCGCCGGGTCTAGATAAATCGGCGCGAACAGCCCGCCGGCGTCAGCCACAACCGGATTGCCCAACGCCGCCGTTAGGGCCGACGAGGAGTAAACGCTGGCCGGCGTCGTGGTTCCGGTCAGATAGAACTGTAGCAACGCCCCCGAAATCGGCGCGCCGCCGTTATCCACCGCCCGGATCACGGGCATGGCCAAGAGAGTGCCGGTCATTGGAGATTCCTAAGCTGTAACGGTCGCGCCGCTGGTCGCGGCTACCCAATGTCCGGCGGACCAGAACACCGGCGCGCCGGTCCCGGCTCCGGCGCCTTCGCCGGGTTTGCGGGCGTCCCGGGCATAGGCCCAGTCGCCCTCGGTGTTGCCCGTGGCCGGCAGCGCTGAAACCATCGTCATGGCCCGGTATAGGGAAACCGCGACGTTGCCGGTCAGGTCGCCGCCCGCGTGCAGCCCGCCCCCGGCGACCACCTGCGTCGCCTGGGGCGCCGCCGCCAGGGCCGTCGCGTGGGCCGCGTCGATCTTGTCCACCGACCCGCCGGCCTGGGCATGGCGCGCGGTCAGGTGGGCTTGCCACGGCCGGGTGATCACACCCTTGGCGTCCACCACCGGCACATTGACCGGCGGCGCGGGAACGAAGGTCGCGCTCATGTCGCCGGCCGGGTGGCGTTCAGTTCCAGGTGGCTCCACACCACATTGACCGGATCGGAACACCGCACCTCGACCAGCCGTCCGGGCGCGCGCATCCGGCCCAGCCTCTGCCAGAACACCCGCGTCTGGCTGGCGCCCCGCGCGCCCATGCCGGCCCCGAGCCAGTCGGAGAAAGTCTTGCCCTGGTCGTCGCTGTAGCGCATCTCCACGATCGGATTAGCCCCGGGGTCGACGGCGGCGCCCACCCCGACCACGCCATGCGTGACCAGGTTGTTGCAGCGGGGCGTGCCCTCCTCGATCTTGATGAACGCGCTGGCCACCCGCGTCAGCGGATCGGTTCCGTCGGCAAAGGCGCCCACGGTCATCGCCCAAAGCGTCCCGGTCGTATCGTCGCCGACGTAGGTTATGTCGTTGACCACCGCGGAGACCTGGCCGCGGAAATTGCCGCGGTTCCAGCTCTGCCACTCGGCCCACTCGCCCCGGTCGGATTCGCGGATGCCGAGGCGCGAGGCGTCATACGCCCACGATCCGATACCCGGAATGTTGAGCAGATAGATTTCGTGGCCCTCGAACGTCGCGGCCCAGGCGGTGATGCCCGCCACGTTGACGCATTGCCGCAGCTTGTCCTCGATGGAGCTGCTGGAGATCCGCGCCGGCGCGTTCGCCCCGGCGCGATAGACCACCCGGTTGTCGGCCACCCAGAACAGCGCGTTGTCGACGAAGGCCACCGACCCCCGCGCCACGCACCCGCGCTGGAAACCCCGCCCGACCACCGGCTGGAACGGCGAAGCCGCGTTCGATGTGGTCTGCCAGAACTCCACCGACGTGGCGCCGAACAACACCAGCGCCTCGTCCAGCACACCGACCGCTACGGTGGCGTCCGGGAAGCTCTCAGCGGTGGCGAAGTTCAGGCCGCCGACATTGGCCGCGTCGTTGATCTCCGAATAGTAGAACGTATCCGACCCGGAACAGGCATAGACGAACCGCCCCGCCAGATAGGCCACGTCGCTCACCGGCGGCGCCGCGGCGCTGACGATCGGCGCGAACCTGGACCCGTTGAACAGATACGCCACGCCGCCCGCCGCCATCACCAGCTGCGAGCGGCTCTGGGCGAAGCGCACCAGGTCGCTGCCGGGAATCGTCCCCAGATTGGCCCCGGTCGCGGCGTTATAGGCGCTGGTCCCGCTGACCATGATCATCGACCCGCCTTGGATCGTCGGCGCCGCCGTCACGCCCCGCACCGGCCCCGAACCCCAGGCATGGGCGCTGACCAGGCCTGGCCGGCTGTAGTGCACCTCGCGCAACCCCTCAGCCGCGCGATAGACCGTTTCTTCCCGCAGCGGCGTCGACTCCACGATCTGATTGATCAGCCGCGCCGCCGGCAGGCCGTTCGAGCGGTCGAAGCTGTCGGTCAGGAACGGCACGCGCAGTCCAGGCATCGTCAGCCCCCCTGCTGGGGTTGCGCGGGCTGATAGAGCCCGATCGGCCCCTCGGGTTGCCCCCGTCCACGGCGGCCATACATCCGCGCCAGCACCGCCCGGCCTTCCAGATTGGCCGCCGAGACTTCCGGGGTCAGCTCGGCCGAGAACTCCGCCGCCATCGCCACGGCCAGCATGTAGGGCATGTAGGCGATCACCGAATCCGGGAACTCGATGGCCGACGACAGCGACGGGCTGTCGGCTTCCAGCACCCACCCGCCGGTGTCGCCGCGAAACCACCACCGCGTATCGGCGCCGGCCGTCGAAACCACGGGGTTTGACGCCGCCCCGTTCATCAGTCGGCCGTTGCGGGCGATGGTCAGGTTATAGCTGTTGAAGGTCAGATTGGCGTCCACCGCCCCGAACCGCGCCCCGGCCCTGGGATTGGCCGGCGCCGTCAGGGTGAACGCCGCGCCGGTCGGGATCATGTATTCCCCACCGTTGTCGGCCTGGGCGGCGGTTCCGGTCAGCGGCGCCGGCGACAGGCGCGGCCCGATCAGCGTGCCCATCCAGGCCCGTTTCATGGCGTTGAAGGCGATCAGGGCGGTGGCCGCGTCGTCGGCGTCCGGCGTCGCCCCGGCGGCCAGGGTTCCGAACAGGCGTAGCGCGCGGCAGACGACGCCGAGAACGGTGAGAGACATCGGTGATCCTTTCGGCCGAACGGGGCCGGCCGGATCAGGCGCCCTTGTTCGGATTGATGGCGTGGGCGGCCTTGGAAAAGGCCCGTGAACAAAAGATCAGCGCCTCGAACACCGCCAGGCGCGGGCCGGTCAGTCGCGCGCCGTGGTTGCGCCAATGGGTGCCGGTGTCGCCGCTGAACCGGCCGGTCTCGCGGCTGGTGTAGTAGTACAGCGCGATCGACCGGCGCCATCGATCCGGCGCAACCGGCTCCGTGAAGCCGTGAATGCTCCGATCGTCGGTCCGGAAGATCACCGCCCGGCCCAGCACCGGCGTCACGCTCACCGCCGGCGCGGTGTCGCCCGGGCCATACAGCTCCAGCCCCCCGCCGTCCGCCTCCGACCAGTCCGGGTTCAGATAGATCAGCAGGTTGATCGCCCGGTACAGGTTCAACCGCTTGTAGAGATGAAAGTCGGTGTGCGGCGCCAGCACCCCGCCGGGACCGCTGCAATGCAACCCGCCGCCATCCAGATAAGGGTCGGTCAACAGCCCGCCGATCCCGGTCACCGCCTCCAGAAACGCCAGGAACCTGGGTGTGGAACACTCATCGATCAGCGCCGCCATTGATCGCGGCATCGTCTCGATGTCGTTACAGGTGCGCTTTTCCTTCTGATAGTCGTCCAGGAACAACCGCCATCCAGGCCAGTCGCCGGCGGGGAAATCCGCGGCCCCGGCCTTGCCCTCGGTGGTCAGGAAATCGTCGATCACCAGATGAGGAAATGGCCGCGCCGCCGCGAAAGCGGTCCGCGCCGCTGCCGCCCGCTCCGGGCCGAACTCCATGATCCTTCGTGGCGTCGGCCCCATGCCCGCGACTATTCGTTCCCGTCGCCGCCAGGGTCAAGCCGGCCCCCCTCGGTCGACACCCGTCGCGGGACGTGGAATGAACCGCCGATGCCGCCCAGATCGCCACCCGGATCGCCACCTGGATTGCATGACAACAACTTCGGCGTCCTGCGGCTGGCGTTTGCGTCGATGGTTATCCTCGGCCACGTGCCCGAGCAGCTCGACGGCGACCGTCACCGGGAACCGCTGCTGAACGTGTTTCACACCATCACCTTCGGCGATCTGGCGGTGGACTTCTTTTTTCTGATCAGCGGCTATTTGATCACCCTCAGCTGGCGACCCGGTCTTCGCTCCGCCGAATTCCTGTGGCGCCGGGTGCTGCGCATCTATCCGGCCTTCCTGGTCGTCTCTCTGATCGGGTTCTTGGTCATTTCTCCGCTTGTGGGGGCGCGGCTTGCCGAGCTTACGCCCAAGGCTATCGCCGTTGATATCGCCCGCTTGATGGTGCTCTGCCCGATCGAAGCACCGGGCGCTTTCCCGCACATGCCGTCCTCTCTGATGAACGCTTCGATATGGACGCTGCGCTGTGAGTTCAGATGCTATCTTCTGGTCATGCTGCTCGGATCGACCGGCCTTCTTGGCCGGCGATGGCTGATCCTGGCGGGCGCAGTGCTGCTTCTGGCGGGGGCTCTCTTACCGCCGGTCCGCGACCTGCCGCCGCTTTTGACCGACATTTTCGGGTGGCCGCACGAAGATATGCGCCTGACCGGACTGTTCCTCGCCGGGGCGTCGTTCCTGCTGTTCCGCGACCGCATCTCCTGGGACGCCAGGCTGGCCGCTCTCGCCTTGGCCATGATGATCCTGCTGCTGTTCACGCCGCTGGCCGAAACCGGCGTGGCGATCTTCGGCGGGTATGCGGTGTTCTGGCTGGCGACGGAGCTGAAGTCGCCCTGGCTGGCCAGGATCAACAATCGGGATGACCTCTCCTACGGCGTCTATCTTTACGCGTGGCCGGTCGCCAACACGATCATCTTCTTCGCCCGTGAAACGCCACTCGCCATTTTGATCGTGAGCACCTTGGCGGGCTCCCTCGCCATGGCGGCCTGCAGCTGGGTCCTGATTGAGAAGCCCGTCCTTAGCCTCAAGCGGTCTTCGCTATTTTGGGGACAGGTTATTCGTCAAACAATTTAAATTTTCCCCTAAAGGCCTCCCAGAGCGACTATCTCTTAGTTTTTCCTGCTTCAATCAGGTTCATCGAGGCCCTAATCGCTAGTGACTCATCGAATATTATTGAAACTAAACCGCCAAAAAACAATGTAGACCCGAGAAATCCGTCAAGTGGATTGCCATAAGCGAGCTCGCCCGCTATCACGGTTACCAATGCAACGATCCAGGGTAATTTAGATCTCCAGCCACTTAATATAAAAATTACTCCAAGAAGCATGGAGCATGTAGCCATCCAGCCAAAATCTATAGCTAAATCAATTATGCCACTCTCAGTGACATGTGCACTCCAGAGGTCGGAAAAAATAGGTGTTGCTGCTGGCGCATGATAGAAAATACCCTCTCCAAGCCAAACGTGATGCTGAGCATCCCTAAAACCAGCCGCCATTAAGTTGGCGCGTTGGGTATTCTCATCATCAATGTTTCCGAATGTGAAGAATATTCCAATGCCAGCAATCGTTATTGAAAAAATCCATAAGGGTATAATTTTCCAGATTGGAAACAATATAATGAAAGCGGCTACAAATGTTTCTAGCAAATATCGCCGAGCATCAATAAAATACATCGAAACAATTATGCAAATACCAACAATTACTAATAATAAGGGCTGAGCTCGAAAAAGCCGACTGAATGTTAAACTTGATAAATATGATGAAATGACGCAAATCGCGATGAGACCAACAATGCCACTGGCATGAGTATTCCCTGTGAGTCCACCTAGGCGATCTATGTATTGAAAATTGACAATTCTGGCGCCGGCGTCGGCTATTTGCCATATGCCAGCGAGTGAACCGAAATTTGCAATAGCGTCGATCGACGCAAATAGAACGCAAAACCACCCAATCGCAAAAAATAAATCAAGGCGGGCATGATTCATTAGGAGTAACAAAGGTGTGCCGACCGTCAGCAAATATAGACCCCAATCGTTGAGCGTGGATGATCGTGCTGTGAACCCAATCAGTCCAAATAGCGCGAAGGAAAGCCAAGCTGCGAACAATAAGAGCGCACCGACCTTCCGGCCGGGAAAAATCGGGATAGAAACGGCGGGTTTGCGAAGCCATAGAAGAGAGGCAAGCCCAAGTCCGCTAGCGATCGCTAGCGCTGAGATCGGCGTTATGAAGGCCGAATTTACGTGCAAGACAGTGTGGGCATAAAGCGAGAAAACGATTGCGAACGCTGTCAGCCAAGCAGTGATTTTTTCAACGGTGATTGGCATGGGATGTCTCTTAGGCCCTGGGCCTCATCCTGCAACCCATGAAGCCCCGTTAAACACCACAGGGCAATTGTTCGCCCCACCACCCGTCACGATGGCACCGAATGTGCATGCAGTCGCGTCCGTGACGAAGCCGCTTTGACCCTTAGCGGGGGGACTTGGAAGGCCCGCGACCGTAGACGCCACGCTGACAACGCCCCTCGCCGCAGTTATCACTCCTGTGGCGTTGATGGTTGAAGACGTTGCTAGTGTGGTGAAGGCGCCTGATGATGGAGTCATACCGCCGATGGCAGGGGGTGCCTTCAGGTAGTTTATGAAGCCTGCGCCACCGATTGATCCCGATATTGCCAGGCTACCGCCAGAGAGAGTCCCAGAAAAAGTGCCATTGCCGCTGGAAGCATCGAAATCGTAGGTCTGGGTTACGAAGCCGTCGCTGAAGCCCTTCCAGTCAGAGCCATTGCCCACCCCGCAGTTGGATGCACCAATTGAGGAGTTGCTGGAGCAGATCATGAACGCTGTCCCTGCAGCATTCTCCAGTGTCAACAATTGACCGTCGGCAGAATTCTTCGCGACAAGTGCTGTTACCGTCGTGTACCCGGTGTTAGATGCTGCCTCGTTGATCGTACCGCCCCCGAACGTATAGAAACCTGTCGATGTAGCCTTGGCGGTCGCCAGACCAGCAGCGACGATCCATGTCGCTTCCCCCGTGTTATTTGAACCTACCACGGTGTCGCCTGCAGCCGACCCGCTCACGAAGTCATTTGTCGCGGCAGCGACTCCCCAGAAGCTCTCACCGCCCGCTCGACCGATATACAAATATTCCTGCTGGCTGTTTGACCCGCTGAGAAAACTTGAGCGATTATAGTATGCACCCGATCCTTGATTATTTAAATTGATTGATCCCCACGTGAAGTTAAATGGATAGACATTGAAGTTTGTTTGCTGATCGGTGTTCATCACCGAATTGCCTGGCATGCCATTCATATAGGTCCCGGAGAACCCCTGGAGTTGGGAGTCGGTGTGCAACTGGCTGACGGACGTATCGACGTCGAGATAGGTCCCAGTTCCTTCTACGTCAGTTGCCAGCCAGATCGCTGACGAATAGTTTCTGAAGTAGAATTTGGTCTCGGAAGCGCCCTGGAACGAGCCGCCGACTACCCGGAGGTTGACGGCATAATTCCCAATAACGCGGCCACCATCGTGGTTGGTAATGGTGATTGTCGTGACTCCATAGGAAGAGCTCGTCCCCTCCATATCGATGATGTGGCCTTGGGTGTTCAGCATCGAGGTCGTGAAAGCGCCAGCGCTATAGAGCCATGCCCGCTTGTTCATGCCGTCGTTTCTCACCCGCACGTTGGTGTAGTGGCAGTCCCAGGCTTGAATCTGGTTGATGGCGGCAGTCGTGGACACATCGGACATATTCGCCATGTCGATAGCAATGTTTTCGATCCCGAAGCCTTGAACCCAACTTTGTTGATAGCCGCCACCCACGAACAGTGTGCCGTCAATCACTATTGCCTTGGTGACGGAGGATGCAGGTTTAATTACAGCCGCGCCGTAGCCTGTTGACCCGTTAAAAGAGTCGGGAAGACCCCAAGAGCCAGCGCCGCGAAGAGTCTGGCCGTCGTTCTGGGGTGCCTGAACCGTCAGCGTCGCCGTCGTCCGATAAACCCCCGGTGGGAAATACACCGACAGCCCCGAGTTGATCGCCGCCTGGATCGCGGCGGTGTCGTCGGTCACGCCGTCGCCTTTGGCGCCATAGGCCTTGACGCTGCTCAGCACATAGTTGGCCACGTCCGCCGCAGTGGAGCTCAGCAGGCTTGTGGCCCCGGCGGGCAGGATGGGGATCTGGTCGCTCGCGACCGGGGTGCCGCGCGG
>JAYTXV010000496.1:0-4817 GCA_043742805.1 Caulobacteraceae bacterium
TCGGGCGAGGCTCGACTCGGCGGTCTGCCGGTCGGACACCTTAGCGATTTCCGCCGTGCGTCGCTGGCGGCCTATCTGCCGCAGGATCGGCGGGTCGGCTGGAACCTTCCGGCATGGTCCGTCGCAGCCCTCGGGTTGCCCCACCTCCCCCCTGCCAAAGCCCGGGCGAAAGCCTTGTCAGCCCTGGCCGAAGTCGGTTTGGCGGCCTTGGCCGAGCGCGGCGTCATGGATATGTCGGGCGGGGAGCGGGCAAGGGTGCTCCTGGCGCGACTGATTACCACCGGCGCGCCGCTGCTGGTGGCGGACGAGCCCGCGGCGGGCCTCGACCCTGACGCACAACTCCAGGTCATGGAACTGTTGCGGTCGCGGGCGGCCAAGGGCGCTGCCGTCGTGGTCAGCCTGCATGATTTGACCCTCGCGGCCCGGGGTTGCGACCGGCTGGCCATCCTGGCCGCGGGCCGGTTGGTCGCCTTGGGTCCGCCTGAACAGGCGCTCTCGCCCGAGATACTCAGGCAGGCGTTCGGTCTCGATGGCGGCCTGATATCCACGCCGTTTGGATCGGTGATCGCCGCGGTCAGGCTTGGTCAGGAATCCAACTTGGGCCATGCGGGAAAGGTCAACGACCGGCGCGAAGGATCGGCGCGGTGACCAACGTGCTTGTCAAGGGTGGCGCGACGGGCTGTGAGACGTTCGCCACCGGTTGGTAGCTATAAGCGCCGCGCTTGAGATCCGAAGCCAGGGTAATTGGCGCCGCGCCCCCATTGAGACGCGCGCGATAAACCTGCGCGGCTTCAAGTACGCGCATCACGTAGTCCCGTGTCTCCGAAAACGGAATGCATTCGATGAAATCCAGCGGATCCACCGTCGAGCCCCGGGGATCGCCACAGATGCCCGCCCACTGGGTCGGGCGGGACGGACCGGCATTGTAGGCGGCGGCGGCCATCACATAGGAGCCGCTGAACTGGGCCACCAATTGGCCGAGGTAGGCCGATCCGACCTTCATGTTGAAGTCCGGGTCCTCAAGGTTGCCCCACCCCAATCCAGAGCGGCGCGCGACCGATTGAGCCGTGGCGGGCATTAGTTGCATCATGCCGCGCGCGCCTACGCCGGAGCGGGCGTTGGGATCGAAACTGCTTTCCTGACGCGTGATGCTCAGCACCAGAGGCGCTTCGGCCCCGTCGGCCACAAACGGAGGATTGCGAACCGGATAGCCCCGCTCGGGCAGGATGATGCCCCGTTTCGCGGCATTGCGGACCACGCGCATGGAGAGTTCCTGCTCGCCGTAGCCACGCGCCAAATCCACCAACATCGCTTCCTCTGCGCCGGTGGGGAGCGACTCCGAGAGTCCAGTTACGAAGGTCCGCACGCCTTCACGATTACCCATTGCGTATAACAAACGTGTGGCCCGCACCACGTCATGCGCCTCAAAGCTGGCATGGTCGGCGGCCGTGATATCGGGGTCGCGCCCGAGAACTAAGTCCGCCTTACCGCCCTTGGTGGCCGCGAGCTGGCCATAGAAGGTCGTGTAGTAACGGGAGGCCTGTTCATAGAAAATCTGCGCAGCCACTGGATCGCCTTCGGCCTCGGCGGCGCGTCCCCGCCAGTAAAGGGAGCGGCTCTGAGTAAGCGGGGAAAGACCCGCGGCTCCGAGTCGGGCGAAGTGCTGATCGGCGAGGCGAGGATCCCTCAGTCGCGAAAAGGCAATCCAGCCTGCGTAGAACTGGGCGCTGGCCGCGTCCGCGCCGGAGGTCAGGCCTGAACGCGCGGCTACCTGATAGGCGGAGGCGACATCGCCGGCCTGCAGGGCTCCCACCACCAGAGCGCCATGTTTCCAAAGGCGCGCCGCGGCCTTTTCGTCTGGGAGCACGGCTGGCAGGTAGTTGATCAGGGCCAGGGCGCCGGCGATATCGCCACGATCGCGCTTGGCCATGA
Organism: Caulobacteraceae bacterium; assembly: GCA_043742805.1. Lineage (GTDB taxonomy): Bacteria > Pseudomonadota > Alphaproteobacteria > Caulobacterales > Caulobacteraceae > Acaudatibacter. The sequence goes on from JAYTXV010000496.1 coordinate 1,933, forward strand.
CCCGCTCATAGACAAGGCCCGGGCTGACCTGGTCCGCCGGCGGCAGGATATCGATCAGGCCCTGCGCGCCGACGTCACCGCGGCGGACAGCCACCCGCGCTTGGGCAATGGCCCGCTGGTCGGGAGGCAGCAGGCGCAGCAGATCAAGGGCGGCGTTTCCCTGGGCGCCGTAGAGCAGAAGGTCTTCGCGGGCCACATGATCGGCGATGGTGAGTAGATCACCGAACCTGGCCAGCACGGCGCTCTGGATGTCCTGATCGAAGGTCAGGGTCCGCCAGGCCTTGCGAACCACGGTGGCCGCGGCGTCGGCTTGTCCCGCCTGACGCAAAGCGCCCGCCAAAGCCATGGCTCCTTCCGGCGTAGTCGGATCACTCCCGCCAAACCAGGCGATCACCGCTCCGGGCGACAAACCCGATCGATCGATCAGTTTTTCGGCGGCCGTCTGGCGACGAGACGGTCTTGGCCAGTCTTGCAGTTCCCGGCGGGCTTCGTCCGCCTGATCCCAGGTCATGACTTCGGGGGTGGCGTCCGCCAGCGCCCAGAGCGCAATCTTTCGCGCCAGGGGATCGTTGGTCTGATCCAACAGGTTCCGAACACGGGCTCCGTCGCCGGACTTCGCCGCCGCCAGGGCGAGCATGGCCGATTGGGTGTCGGTCGGCACGGCGGCGGCCGTGCCGACCGTAGGCGAATCTCCCGCCAAGCCTTGGGCCGCCGCGAGACCGGCGAACGCCAGGACGGCGCTCAATGCCAGAGGTGTTCCGCGAAACCCAAAACCCACGTGTTCACCACTCCTTGTCCGCCGCGACTTTCGGCCGATATCCGACTCGGTAATCGCGCGGTTGCCGACGCCATAGGCCAAGCCCTATTGTCCGCCACTTCAACGAGACCGCAACACCTCGCGGCAGGATCACGATTTTTTGCATCAGATGACCCCAAATCCTTTCAAAGGCGTGATCACGGCGCTGGTGACCCCCTTTTCCGGCGGAAACATAGATGAAAAAGCCTTCGCGGCCCTGATTGAGCGGCAGATTGCCGGTGGCGTACATGGGCTGGTGCCCGTGGGCACCACGGGCGAGACCTCGACCCTGAGCCATGATGAACACAAGCAGGTCGTGAGCCTCTGCGTTGAGATCGTGGCGGGACGCATTCCGGTAATCGCAGGGGCGGGGTCGAACGCCACCGATGAAGCGGTTGATTTCGTACGCCACGCCAAGACAGCCGGCGCGGACGCTGCTCTCGTGGTGACGCCCTATTACAATCGGCCGAGCCAGGAGGGGCTCTATCAGCACTACAGCGCTATCAGTGAAGCCGTCGAACTACCTGTTTTTATTTATAATGTTCCTTCTCGAACGAGCGTCGATATCACCAATGACACCTTGGCCCGCCTTGCCCATTTGCCCAATGTCATTGGCGTGAAGGACGCCACCGGCGACATGGCGCGGGCCAGTCTCCAGCGTCGATCGTGTCGCGAGGGGTGGGTTATGCTGAGCGGTGATGACCCCAGCGCCCTGGGATACATGGCCCACGGCGGCCATGGGTGTATTTCGGTTACCGCCAATGTCGCCCCGGCTGCATGCTCGGCCTTCTTCAACGCGTGCCTTTCGGGAGACTGGCCCACCGCCCTGGTAATTCAGGATCGGCTCGTCCGTCTGCATCGGTCCCTGTTCCTCGACGCCTCGCCCGCGCCCACGAAATTCGCCCTGGCCCATCTCGGGCTTTGCCGCGAGGAAACGCGGTTGCCGATCATTGCCTGCGCGGCGGCGCATCATGATGAAATCATCGCCGCAATGGGCGAGGCCGGGGTCGTCCCATGACCACCAAGTTGATCGCCGAAAACCGGCGAGCCCGGTTTGACTATTTTCTCGAGGAAACCTTTGAAGCGGGCATCTCTCTCACCGGTTCCGAGGTGAAAAGCCTGCGACTAGGTAAGGCCAACATCGCCGAATCCTATGCTGGCGCGGATGGGCGGGAGCTGTCGCTCGTCAACGCCTATATCCCCGAATACGGCCCGGCCAATCGCTTCAATCATGAGCCCCGTCGCCCGCGACGCCTGCTGCTGCATCGGAAGCAGATCGACAAGCTGTTGGGCGCCGTCCATCGCGACGGTCGCACGATCGTCCCGACCCGCCTCTACTGGAATGAAAAAGGGATGGCGAAACTGGAACTGGCGCTGGCCAAGGGTAAGTCGGCTCCGGACAAGCGCCAGACTGTCGCCGACCGCGATTGGAAACGCGAACAGGGTCGCCTGATGCGCGACAAGGGGTAGTTGGCGGTTTCGATGCGAGTGCGTAGTCTAAACCAATAGCGCTCTGGCTCGCTGAAACACCGCCTCGAACATGGACGGGGTCAATCGTCCGGTATTGGTGTTCAGCCGCGAGCAATGGTAGCTATTAATCACCTTGTAACCAGCCGCCTCACTCTCGGCGCCATGGCCCGATGCGCCAGCGGATCCCGGCAGGCCCAAGGCTTTCATCACATTGCGGCGCGCCACGTCGCCCAAAGTAACGATGACCTGTAGACGAGGCAGGGCGGCGATTCTGGCGCTGAGAAACGGACGGCAAGCGGCTTCCTCGGTAGGCAGGGGCTTGTTACTTGGCGGCGCGCACCGCACCGCATTGGTGATCATGCAGTCGCTAAGGCTGAGTCCGTCATCAGGTCTTGCGTCGTAAGTTCCCTCCGCGAAGTTGTATTTGATGAGCGTTTCATAGAGCAGGACACCGGCAAAATCTCCGGTAAAGGGGCGCCCGGTGCGGTTTGCGCCCTGCCGTCCCGGCGCCAAACCAACGATCAGCAAGCGCGCCAAAGGGTCGCCGAAGGACGGTGTGGCTCCGTTGAACCAATCGCAATGGGCGGCGCGATTTTCGGCACGATACGCGGTCAGCCGC
>JAYTXV010000497.1:0-2644 GCA_043742805.1 Caulobacteraceae bacterium
TGAAGTCTTCCCGGATCGGCTCCCCAGCTATCGTCCTGCTCGAAATCGCCTCGCCGCTCATGGCGCCGCCTGGTCCGCGAGTCCCGCCGCCTGAGCCGCCGACGCCATGAAGCCGCCTAGCGCCGACAGCAGCACCGGCTCATCCAGCAGGAACGCATCATGGCCCTTGTCACTGTCGATTTCGACGAAGCTGGCCCGGGCACCGGCGGCGTTCAGCGCCCGCACGATCGAACGGCTCTCCACCGTCGGATAGAGCCAGTCGGAGGTGAAGGAGAATACACAGAACCGCACGTCCCGCGCCGGACGGAACACGTCGGCCAGAACCGCTCCCTGGCCCGCCGCCAGATCGAAATAGTCCATCGCCCGGGTGATGTAGAGATAGGAGTTGGCGTCGAAGCGATCGACGAAGCTGGCCCCCAGATGGCGCAGATAGCTTTCCACCTGGAAATCGGCGTCGAAACTCCAGGATAGGCCGTCGCTCTGCAACTCGCGGCCGAATTTCCGGTGCAGGGCAGGCTCGGACAAATAGGTGATGTGCGCGGCCATCCGCGCCACGGCCAAGCCTTTTTCCGGCCGGACGCCCTGGGCGGCATAGTCGCCGCCACGCCAGTCGGGATCGGCCATGATTGCTTGGCGTCCGACCTCGTGGAAGGCGATGTTCTGGGCCGAATGGCGCGGCGCCGCAGCGATGCACACCGCCGCGAACAGGCGTTGCGGATAGTCGGCCGCCCACTGTAAAACTTGCATCCCACCCATCGAGCCGCCCACCACCGCGAACAGGCGTCCGATGCCCAGGGCTTCCACCAGCATGGCCTGGGCCCGCACCATGTCGGCGATGGTGATGACGGGAAAGGCGAGGCCCCACGGCGTGCCGGTGGTCGGGTTGATCGATGACGGGCCGGTGCTGCCCATGCAGCCGCCCACCACATTCGAGCAGATGATGAAATGCCGCTCCGGATCCATCGGCAGTCCCGACCCCACCAGGGTGCGCCACCAAGCCCGCCGGCCGGTAATCGGATGGTTGGTTGCCACATACTGATCCATGGTCAAGGCGTGGCAGATCAGGATCGCGTTCGATCGGTCGGCGTTCAGTGTGCCGTAGGTCGTGTAGGCCACCTTGAGGCCGTCGATCCGGCCGCCGGAATCGAGTTGCAGAGGCCTGTCGGCGGGGAAAACCATCACGCCCCCACCGCCCTGATCGGCCCGCCCCGTCTCGCCACTGTCCATGGCGCGCTAGGACGCGTTTCCAGCCCCGCCTGTCAATTAGTATGAGGGAAAGTTCCCCCAGCCCACCGTAACCGGAAGCCTGAATGAAAGTAGGCCCGGCAGAGCTTTCGCTCATGCCGGGCCTTGTCTCCTACCTTCAGTCGGGGGGGGCGAAACAGCAGGCGGGAGACACAGACAGAATGCCTGTCCGGGCGCGGTGTTCCAGGATTCATCAAAAATATTCGCGATCCGATTGTCCGCCTGATTCCCTTTTGCGTTCTTTCCGCCGGGAACCCGCGCAAGCTCCAGCCCGTTGACTGTATAGCGACCGAAGCTGGCGTGCGTCGCATTGCGCCTCGGCTAGGGCGGAGGCTATTGGCTGTCCGCGATAGACCAATCCGAGGGCCATGCGATGACCAATCCCCTACGAAGCCTGGCCGGCGCCGGACAGGCCGTCTGGCTTGATTTCCTGAGTCGCAGGATTCTTGAAGACGGCGAACTACGGCGCCTGATCGACGACGATGGCCTACGTGGCCTTACCTCCAACCCCTCGATCTTTGAAAAGGCGATCGGCGACGGCGACGCCTACGACGGCGCCCTCAAGGCTTTGATCGACGCCGGCGACGCCGAGGTGATCAACCTGTACGAACAGTTGGCCATCGCTGATATCCGGTCCGCCGCCGATCAGCTTCGTCCCCTCTGGGAGTCCCTGGATGGCAAGGACGGTTTCGTCAGCCTCGAGGTTTCGCCCTATCTGGCCATGGATATGGAGGGCACCCTGGCCGAGGCCCGACGCCTATGGCGCGCGGTGGATCGCCCCAATCTGATGATCAAGGTGCCGGGGGGGACGCCGGCCGGCGTGCCGGCGATCCGCGCCCTGATCGGCGAGGGGATCAATGTCAATGTGACCCTGCTGTTCAGTGTCGAGGCCTATGCTGCGGTGGCCGAGGCCCATATCGCCGGGCTTGAAGACCTGCGTGCCGGCGGTGGCGATGTCGCCAGAGTTCATGGCGTCGCCAGCGTGTTCGTCAGCCGTATCGACGGCGTCATCGACAAAGCCATCGACACGCGCCTGACCGGCGCCTCGCCGGAAGACGCGGTGGCGTTGAAGGCGGTGCGCGGCAAGGTCGCCATCGCCAACGCCAAGAGCGCCTACCGCCACTATCTCGACCTGATCGCCAGCCCCAGGTGGAAGGCGTTGGAGCAGGCCGGCGCGGCGCCTCAGCGCCTGCTCTGGGCCTCCACCGGAACCAAGGATCCGGTCTACTCAGACATTCTCTATGTGGAGAGTCTGATCGGTCCCGATACGGTCAACACCATGCCCCCCGCCACTATGAACGCCTTTCGCGACCACGGAACGGTCACCCAGACCCTCACCGAAAACCTTGAGGCAGAGCGCCATGTGCTGGCCGAGGCCGAACGTCTGGGGCTCGACCTG
>JAYTXV010000498.1:0-2796 GCA_043742805.1 Caulobacteraceae bacterium
TCGAGGGCGCTTTCCAGCTCGCGGGCGAGGCGCAGCGTGGCGTTTAGTTTTTGGCTCAGGCCGAATAACCGGATCATATGCGGCTGGAACCTGGCCGCCAGGCGCTTGTCGGCGGCGCCGAACCGCTCGGCGCGGGTCGAGCGGTTGATGTTGAGCACGGCGACGTCAGCGCCACGCGCCACCAGTCGGATCATCATGGTGGATCCGATATCCTGTGGGAGAAGGAAGTCGTTATAGAACTCGCTCTTGACCAGCTCGGTCTTTGGCATCCAGTCTTCGTCGGTGACGATTATGGGTTTCCATTCCCGCAGGAAGGCAGTCGGATCGTCCACATGGTGCAGGGGATTGCGGTTGGCGAAATGGGCGGCGTATCTTTGCAGCCAGACCGGGTCGATGCGCGCCATTGGGTCGTTGACGTTTCCCCCGGACCCGTCCTCTACGTTCAACTGCGACAACCAGACACTGGTTCCACCCAGCCTGTCCGCATAGGCTTCGAGGGCCGAAGACCAAAGCGTCGAATCCAAGACCGCGCCATAGATCAGGTCGAGAAGTCTGCCATCCGAAAGGGTAGTCATTGCGCCTTTCCGACCGTGAGCCGCAGACCTTCAGGCCGGCCAGACTCCCGATCGTCGAACCTAGCCGAAAAGGCCGCCCGTCGCTCCAGACGAATTAACTTTGTGCAGGAATGGACGCAACCATGATCGGCCGTCGATGAAAAGCCTTTGGAACGAGGCGGACGCCGCGGCCGCCATTGCGCGCCACGGCGCCATGGGAATCCCGCTGGCGCTGATGCGCCAATACGCGCTTGAGCACGGTGGTGACGGAGTAGGTGTCAATGCGATCAACCCCGACCGAATCCGCTCCGGTCTGCTGACCGACGGGATGATCGCGGCGCGTTCCGCCGCCCGGGGGACCGACCCGGCGACCTAAATGGCGGGTAATCTCTTGTGACCGGAGGTCACGGCCGATGATGTGGCCCATGCTTTCGTTTTCGAGGCCTTGATGCGCCGCAGCTGGCTAGTCTTTCGGGCAGCCGACGAATTCGCCTACCTTCGCCACGGTGAGGGTCACCAGGTTCAGATGCATCATCGGCAGCATCGAGGAAGACCCCTTGCCCGTAAACAGATCGATTCGCCCCTTGTGGATGTCGCCGCCGACATCGGTCGCAAACCAATAGCCGTCGTGCAAGCGGCCATCCGGCATTGGCAGGCCGACGGTTTCCTTGATGAACAAGAGGCTGTGGCGTTTGACGTTGACCCCGTCGACCGCCGCGGTGCGCATGGGGACCACCTTACAGCCGAGCGAGTCGCGGTCATGGGTTCCGCCGGCGCCCAGATGATAGAGCGTGGCCTTGAGGCCCATCGTCTCCAGGAACGGTCCGACCTTGGCCGCCACCTGTCCAATCAGATCGCCGATCAGGTCGGGGGTGTCGGCCCTGGCCCCGCTGAGCGGTAAGGCGAGAGTCGCGGCGACGAGGCAGGCCAGCAGGGGTTTCAAATCCGGGGTTCCATAGCGCCGTGCGGCTTCCTGAAAGAGGACTAGCCATTTCCGACAGATCAGGCAACCCCGAGGTCAGGCGGATTTTTATCCCGCGATCAGTCTGTCGGTGGACGACCCTGGGGATGACACGCTTGTCAATTTGAAAACAAACCGGATATTATTCTAAGTTGGATGACGGCATTAAAATTGAAGTAAAATCGACTATAGGGTCTGAAAAATCACTTCATAGAACAGCAATCAATACATCAAGCGCGCGATGCGCCTCAAGAACCCGTTTGGGGCTCCAAACCGATCCAAAGCGCCTAGCTTGACCGATCCACAGCCCTGTCGGAAAGACGGGAGCATGCCAAAGCCATTTGCGATTGCGCGTTTTGTCGCCGTTTGCGCCTGTATTTGCCTCGTCGGCGGGCAGGCGCTGGCCTGGGGCTCGTCGGGTCACCGGCTGATCGGCCACGAGGCGCTGGCGGCCCTGCCACCAGAGGCGCCGGCGTTCGTGCGCACGCCTTTCGCGATCGACGCGGTGGGCGAACTGGCCCGCGAGCCGGACCGGTGGAGGGGTTCGGGAAAGACCCACGACTCGGATCGTGATCCAGGACACTTCCTGGACCTGGGCGATGATGGGCGCATGTTCGGCGGGCCGTCCCTCGACGGCTTACCCGAGACCCGCGCCGCTTATGAGACCGCCTTGCGCGCGGTGGGCGTCGACAGCTGGAAGGCGGGGTATCTGCCCTATGCGATCATCGATGGCTGGCAGCAGCTGGCAGCGGACTTCGCTTATTGGCGCGTTGACATCGCCGCGGCTTCGAGTGTCGCCGACGGCGGCCACCGCGTCTGGCTTGTCGCCGACCGGGCGCGGCGGGAGGCCCTGGTTCTCAGGGATCTTGGCGTACTGGCGCACTATGTCGGCGATGGAAGTCAGCCCCTGCACGTCACGGTGCACTTCAGCGGCTGGGGCCCGTGGCCCAACCCTGATCATTACACGCAGGAGCGAATTCACGCCTTTTTCGAGGGCGAGTTCGTTCGCCTGCATGTCGACGCCGCCGCTGTTCGGGCGGCCATGGCCCCCTACGCCGACTGCGGCTGCGCCATCGCCGCCTGGACGTCGGCCTATCTGCAAGCGACGAGCCGCCAGGTCATACCGTTGTATCAGCTTCAGAAAGCCGGCGGTTTCCGGCCCGGCGATCCGCGTGGTCCGGCCTTCGCGGCCGCGCGTCTGGCGGCGGGCGCCTCGGCTCTGCGCGATCTGGTCCTCGACGCCTGGCGTGCCAGCGCCACGGGCAAGGTCGGCTGGCCGGC
>JAYTXV010000499.1:0-2838 GCA_043742805.1 Caulobacteraceae bacterium
CCTGATGGAACGCAACGCCAACTACGCCCTGGTCGGGCTGGCCTCAACGGTGCTGCTGGTGGCCCTGGTGGTGTTCGCCGTGCTGCTGGCCGACCGCAAATTCAGCCGCGACTACGATGTCTACGACATTGTATTCCAGGGACCGGTCCGGGGCCTCGCTCAAGGCGGCGAGGTCCATTTCAACGGCATCAAGGTCGGCGACGTCAGCCGCATATCGCTCGATCCTCAGGACCCACGACTGGTGGTGGCCAGATCCCGCGTGACCACGGATGTGCCGATCCGCGCCGACTCCTACGCCACGCTGGAACCGCTCGGCATCACCGGCGTCAACTACATCCAGATCACCGCCGGGACGGCGTCCAAGCCGCTGTTGAAGGACACCGTGGCCGAAGGGCACATTCCGAGACTGGCCAGCCAACGCGATGCCTTGTCGGATCTGTTGGCCGGAGGCGGCTTCATCGTGCAGCGGACCGTCGAGGCTTTGGACCGGGTCAACAGGGTGTTTTCGGATGAGAACATCAAAACTCTGAGCGCCACCATGAGTGACGTTCAGGCGGTGACGGCGGAACTTAGGGAACGCAAATCAATCATCGACGATGCCCAGAAGACTCTTCAGGGCGCCAACGACGCAACCAAGCAGATCGCGGCCCTGGCCAAATCCGGCCAATCGCTGATGGACGGCGATGGTCGCAATACCATGGTCAAGCTGAGCGACGCAGCCGGCGAGATCCAGGTCGCGGCCAAGGAACTGCGCGGGACGCTCACCAAGCTTCAGGGTCCCACCCAGGACTTCGCCACCACCGGACTGCCACAGCTTACATCGACTATCGCCAGCCTGCAGCGGGCCACCGATCACCTCGACCAGGTGCTGGGCGAAGTGCAGACCGACCCCCGGGGCCTGATCGGCAAAGGCCCCGCCAAGGAGATCAAGATCAAGCCATGAGGATTCCGTTTCCCCGCGGCGCGGTCCCCGCCGGCGTCGCCGTTCTGATCGCCATGTCCCTGTCGGGATGCATTTCCCTGCTGCCGAAGACGGCTCCGGCCCAGCTCTATAGGTTCGGCGCGGACACGGCCGCCGTGGCGCCGGCGCCGACAGCGGGACCGCGGTTCACCGTCCGGCCGGCCTTCGTCAGCTTCGAACAGGCGGCTGCCGGCGACCGGATTCTGACCATCACCGGCGATCAGGCCGCCTATGTCGGCGGAGCCCGATGGGTCGGTCCCGCCGGATCACTGTTCGAGGCGGCTCTGACGCGAGCGTTCGATGTCCACGCCGGTGCGGCCCGATTGCTCACTGGCGGTGAGCCGGCGCCGGGCGACTACGTGCTGAAGGTCGATGTCCGCGCCTTCGAAGCTCGCTATGAGCAGGGGCAAGGCGCCGCGCCCCGCGCCGTGGTGGAAGTCTATGCGGCCCTTTCCGACCGCAAGGATCCTCGGATCGAAAGCAGCCGCCTGTTTCAGGTCGCGACGCCCGCCGGGTCGAATTCAGTGCACGCCATCGCCGCCGCCTTCGACGACGCCGTTCTGAAAGTGCTGACCCAGCTGGTGGCGTGGGTGGACTCGAAGGGCCAGTCCTGAGGGCGAGCCGTCCGGACTTTGCGTCATTCGGCGATAGTGTTTTCAACGGTCAGACCTTCGACGGCGTCCGGCGATTGATCGGCGGCGTTCGCCCCGTCGCAGCCCACCGCGCGGACCGACTTCGCGAACCGTCTGATCAGGCGCGTCAGGCCAGGCTCGTTGACGGCCGCCACAGCGGCTTCCCAGCCGAACCATTGAGAGCTGCGCTGATCCTGTTCGCGCCAAGTGTCGTGCTGGGTGTCCACTTGCAACGCGTAGACCGTTACGCGGCAGGCCTGGCTCTGGCCTGAACGCAGGATTTTCCGGTAGTCGTAAGCGCCCAGGGACTTCTTCACGATCTTCCCCTGGACACCGGCCTCTTCGAGAGCCTCCAGCGCCGCCACCTCCCGGCGCGTTTTGGACTTCATCGTCCAGCCCTTGGGTATCACCCACCGCCCGGTTTCACGCGAAGTGACCAGCAGCACTTCGAGACCAGCCACCAGGCGATAAGGTAAAGCCGCGCATTGTGGACGAGGCTTGAGCCGGGCCACGGTCTTGCGTCCCGCACCGACCCGGCGCGCCGGATCGGCCGGGGCGTTCATTGCCTGTCCCGATCGAGGCCGGTCTGGCGCTCGGCCGCCGTCAGGGTGTTTTGCAACAGGCAGGCGACCGTCATCGGCCCGACGCCACCTGGGACCGGCGTCAGCCAACCGGCCACGCGACGGGCCTCCTTGAACGCCACGTCGCCGACCAGTCGGGTGCGTCCCAGCGCCGCCTGTTCCGGGTCGCGGAACGGCACGCGGTTGATGCCCACGTCGATCACCGCCGCGCCGGGCTTGATCCAGCTACCACGGACCATTTCCGGTCGGCCCACCGCCGCCACCAGGATGTCAGCCCGAGCACAAAGCCCGGGAAGGTCACGCGACCGCGAGTGGGCGATAGTGACAGTGCAGTTTTCGGCCAGGAGCAGCGCCGCCACCGGACGGCCCACCAGCACCGAGCGGCCAAGGACCAGGGCGTTGAGACCGGACAAATCCCCAAGTGATTCCCGCAAAAGGATCAGGCAGCCGAGGGGTGTGCAGGGCGTCAGGGCTTCCAGGCCGGTGGCCAGGCGACCGGCGCTGGCCACCGTCAGGCCGTCTACGTCCTTGTCGGGGTTCAGGCGCGCCAACACCGCGCCGGCATCGAGGTGGGGCGGCAACGGCAACTGCACGAGGACGCCGTGGATGGCCGGATCCTGATTCAGGTTTTCGACGAGGGCGATCAACGCGTCCTGAGTGGTGT
>JAYTXV010000500.1:0-12284 GCA_043742805.1 Caulobacteraceae bacterium
GATTGGAGCCGATCTGCGTCTTCAGGTCGGCGAACACGTGGCGCATGGCGTCGCCGCCCGGCCGCTCCACCTTGACCACGTCCGCGCCCCAGTCCGCCATTATACCGGCGGCGCCCGGCCCGGCGATATAGGCGGAAAAATCAACTACTTTCAGACCCTGCAGCAGCACCCGGCGCCTCCCTGTGTGTTGGCGGGCAGGCTACAGGCGGCGCGCGTGCAAGGCTATGGGCCGCCAACACGGATATCGAAATTGACAATTTGCAAATTTCATGGTATTCCGCCTTTCTTTTCAAACTTCAAAAGACGCCCCTCTATGTCCTATCCGCCCGTTCCCGCCGCCGCTTCCAACAGCGTCTCTACGGGCGGCCGTTTCGGTCCGAGCGTCGTAGAAGATTTCGAATTGCAAGGTTCTATGCTGCGTCGCAGCATGCGCCCGGATTCAGGCCGCACCGTATCAACGGTCGTTTACGGTGGTTTCGGCATGCGTTGGAGCGCCGGCTTGCCCGCCAATGCTGCACCCGCTAATGCCACGCGCTTGCGAGGGCGAGCATATGGCTGAAACCGAGAACCTGATCGACACCCTGGCGCTCGAGCGCATCGAAGTGAACCTGTTTCGCGGCGTCGCGCCGCGCAACCAGGGTCCGCGTATCTTCGGCGGCTTAGTCATCGCCCAGTCCCTGCTGGCCGCCTACCGCACCGTCGAGACGCGGCACTGCCATTCGCTGCACTGCTATTTCATCCGTCCGGGCGACCCGTCGGCGCCGATCCTCTACGACGTCGACCGCGCGCGCGACGGCAAGAGCTTCACCACCCGCCGCGTCACCGCCATCCAGCACGGCGCCCAGATATTCAACCTGGCGGCCTCATTCCAGGAACCCGAGGACGGCATGGAGCATCAGGATCCGATGCCGAGCGTCCCGCCTCCCGAGGCCCTGGCCGGCGAGGAAGACGAATCCGGATGGCTGCGAGCCATTGAGATGCGCTGGGTCGACAGCCGCAACGTCGAAAATCCGACCCCGGCCCCTCCGACGCAAAATGTCTGGATGCGCGCCGTGACGCCGCTGCCCGCCGACGTCGCCATCCAGCAGGCGGTGCTGGCCTATGCGTCGGACATGTCCTTGCTCTCCACCTCTATGCGCCCGCATGGCGTCAACTGGCGCACGCCCGGATTCCAGTCGGCCAGCCTGGACCACGCCATCTGGTTCCACCGGCCGTCGGACTTCAACGACTGGCACCTCTACGCCCAGAAGAGTCCGTCGGCCTCGGGCTCGCGCGGCTTCAACCTCGGCGAGATCTATAACGCCGATGGCCGGCTGGTGGCCTCCACCGCTCAGGAGGGCCTGACGCGAATGCGCGTCGGGTCGTGAAACACGCTACTTCCCCGGCGCCCCCATGATCTTGATCTGGCTCTTGTCGGTTTGCAGCCGCAGGAAGGCGTCCGGGGTGTCGTCCAGGCTCACAACCCCGGTGATCACACTGGCGTACCGGGTCACGCCCTCGGCCATGTTGCGCTGAGAGGCCCCGAACGCCTCGGGTGTGTAGCCCAGCACATAGCGCAACACGATCTCCCCGCTGTTCAGCACCAACGGCTCGATATGGTCGGTCTCCATACCGACCCCAGCCACCGCGTGCTCGCCCACGGCCAGGGCTTCGGTCATGGCGACATGTTCGGCGGTCAGACCGTTGGGTACCTCCAGCATCAGCATTTCGCTTTTTTCGAGCGCTTAAAACCTGACGGAATCTTATGAACTATCGCCATGCCTTTCACGCCGGAAATTTCGCCGATCTGATCAAGCATGCGATTTTGACCCGCTTGTTGTGGGACCTGACGTCCAGCGCCGCACCGCTGACGGTGATCGACACCCATGCCGGAGCGGGACTCTACGACCTGCGTGGCGACCTTTCTCGCCGAACCGGGGAGGGGGAGGCGGGGATCGGCCGCCTGATGGCCGCCATGGACGCGCCGGCGGCGTTCGACGATCTGAAAGCCGCCGTCCGGCGGGTCAACGCCCCGGGAGAGGGCCGATATTATCCAGGTTCGCCGGTCCTGATCGCGGGCGCCCTGCGACCGCGTGATCGCTATATCGCCTGCGAACTTCACTCCGATGAGCATGGGGCGCTCAAGCAGGTCCTGCCCCGTGAGCTGGGCGCGGTCATCCATAAGGGTGACGGTTGGGCGCATGCGCCGACCGTGGCCCCGCCCTCTCCGGCCGCCCTCTTGCTGCTGGTCGATCCGCCGTTCGAGCGGGGCGACGACTACGCCCAGGCGCTCGACCTGCTGACCGCCATCCTCAAGGTCAATGGTGGGGCGACCTTGGCGGTCTGGCTGCCGATCAAGGATCTGGCCACCTACGACGCCTTTCTTGGCGATATCGAGGATGCGGCCGCCGGCCATGCGGTGCTGGCGGCGGAAATCCGCCTTCGACCGCTCACCGACCCGATGCGCCTGAATGGTTGCGCCGTGATCGTCGTCAATCCAACTCCAGGTCTCGAAACCCAGGCGCGGGCGGCGGCGGATTGGATCGTAGGCCGGATTGGGGAGGATGACGCTCTCGGACGCGTGACCATGGTTGGCGGCGGCGCGTGAACGGCGTTGATTTTTCAGGTGATCCCAGCGCCGAATTAGGATATGCTGCACTGCAACAATTTCTGTTTTCAGGAGTAGCACCATGTCTTGGCTAACCGAAACCCAGACCCCTTCGATAGTTCGCGACCGCGCCCTCAAGTCCCTCAGCCTGCCCCTTGGCTTCGCCAATCCGCTTTGGCTGGCCTTCGGCGCCGCCGCCAGCGCCGGGGCGGCCTGGTGGCTGATGACCCGCTGGGCTCGGCCGGTAAACCTTGAGGTTATGGCTTGGCCGCGAACGTCTGATGTCCTCGCCACCGAACCGGAGCCCGAAACGCCGGCTTTGGAATTGGTGAGCGTCGCCGATGACGACCTTACCCGGCTTGTCGGTGTTGGTCCCCGCAGCGCCGAGGCCCTGGCCGAGCGCGGCGTCACACGTTTCGCACAGCTGGCCGACTGGACAGCCGAGGAAATGGCGACCTTCGACGCCGAACTGAAGCTCAAGGGCCGGAGTCTTCGAGACGCCTGGCTCGATCAGGCCAGGCGCCTGTCGGCCGCTAACTGAGGTTACAGTGCCAAGGCCGGTAGCCTCGGGCGCCGGCGACCTGTTAGTCTCTCGGCAAAACACCAACGGAGAGACGCTCTTGGCCAGAATACCCTATTTCGACCCCGCCCTCGCCACCGGCCGGGCGGCCAAGGCTTATGCGGATCTGCCGGCGCTGAACATCTTCAAGATGCTCGGCCATAGCGGCGATCTGCTCGAAGGTTTCAGCCGGTTCGGCGGCTTGCTCTTGAACAAGACCAGCCTGGACCCGGTGCTACGCGAGATCGCCATCGTGCGGGTCGGAGTGCTGTCCAAAGCCAGCTATGAAGTCTATCAGCACGAAGCGATCTCGCGCCGTATCGGCATGTCGGACGAGCTGATCAAGGCCATCCATGATGGCCCGGAGTCCGGGGCCTTCGACGCCACGCAGCGTCTGGTGATGGTGTTCACCGACGATGTGGTGGCCAACGTCAGGGCCGGCGACGCCACGTTCCTGCCGTTGCGCGAAGCGCTGGGCGACAAGGCGCTGCAGGAGCTGACCATCGTCATCGGCTTCTACATGCTGGTCTCGCGGTTCCTGGAGACCTTCGACGTCGATATTGAAACGGGCGAGGCACCGGTTGTCCGGGTGGGCGGAGGTCCCGCCTGATCGCTCAGAGCGGGATGATTTCAGGCCGCCGTTTCGGTCTGGGCATAGCCCAGGTCGGCGTTCAGGGCGTCAAGGATCGCTAAGGCGGCGTCGGCGACCACTGTCCCCGGTGGAAAGATCAGCCGGGCGCCGGCCGCCTTCAAGGCCTCGAAATCTCCCTTGGGGATCACCCCGCCGACCACGATCATGATATCGCTTCGACCAAGCCTCTTCAGCTCGGCGCGAAGTTCCGGGATCAGGGTCAGATGACCCGCCGCCAGCGAGCTGGCGCCGATCACGTGCACGTTCTTGGCCACGGCCTCTTGAGCCGCCTCGGCCGGGGTCGCGAACAGCGGACCCACATCGACAGCAAACCCCAGGTCGTCGAAGCCGGTGGCGATCACCTTCTGGCCTCGGTCGTGGCCGTCCTGGCCCATCTTGGCCACTAGAATGGTCGGCGCCCGCCCCTCGGCCTCGGCGAAGGCCGTGATCATCTGGCGTGCCTTGGTCATCTTGGGCTGGGCGCCCACCGCCGCCGCATAGACCCCGCGAACCACTTCGGGCTTGGCCTGATGGCGTCCAAAGACCCGCTCAAGCGCCAGGCTGATCTCACCGACCGTGGCCTTGGCCCGGGCCGCGTCGACCGCCAGGGCGACAAGATTGGCCTTGCCGCGCGCGCCGGCTTCCAGCGCCGCGAGCGCCGCTTGCACGGCGGCGGGGTCGCGTTCGGCCCGGAGTTGGGCGAGCTTGGCGATCTGGCTGGCCAGGACCGCCGAGTTGTCCACGGTCATAATGGGAATGTCGTCGCCATCATCGTTCAGATAGCGGTTCACGCCGACCAGGGTCTGGGCCCCGCTGTCGATCCGGCCCTGGGTCCGGGCGGCGGCTTCCTCGATACGCCGTTTCGGCAGCCCGAGGCTGATCGCCTTGGCCATGCCACCAGCGGCTTCCACCTCGGCGATATGGCCCAGGGCGCGAGCCGCCAGGTCATGCGTGAGGCGCTCCACATAATGGCTGCCGCCCCAGACATCGATGACATCGGTCAGGCCGCTCTCGATCTGCAGAAACAGCTGGGTATTGCGGGCGATGCGGGCCGAGAAATCGGTGGGTAGGGCCAGGGCCTCGTCGAGAGAGTTGGTGTGGAGGCTTTGGGTCTGTCCGCCGATCGCCGCCATGGCTTCGATCGTGGTGCGGGCGACATTGTTGAACACGTCCTGGGCCGCCAGGCTCCATCCGCTGGTTTGAGTATGGGCGCGCAGGGAGAGGGAGCGGGAGTCCCGTGGGTCGAAGTTCTCGCGCAACAGTTTCGCCCACAGCAGACGGGCGGCGCGTTGCTTGGCGATTTCCATGAAATAGTTCATGCCCGCGCACCAGAAGAACGACAGGCGGGGCGCGAACGCGTCGACGCTCATGCCCGCGGCGACGCCGGCCCGAACGTAATCGACTCCGTCGGCGAGGGTATAGGCCAGTTCCAGATCCAGCGACGCCCCGGCTTCCTGCATGTGGTAGCCGCTGATCGAGATGCTGTTGAACCTGGGCATCTCCTTGGCGGTATAGGCAAAAATATCGGAGATGATCCGCATCGAGGGGGCGGGCGGATAGATATAGGTGTTCCGCACCATGAACTCTTTGAGGATGTCGTTCTGGATTGTGCCGGAGAGAGCGTCGTGCGCGACTCCCTGCTCTTCAGCCGCCACGATGTAGAGGGCGAGGATCGGCAGCACCGCGCCATTCATCGTCATGGAGACGCTCATCTTGTCCAACGGAATGCCGGAAAACAGCGTCCGCATGTCGAGAATGGAATCGATGGCGACCCCGGCCATGCCGACGTCGCCCCTGACCCGGGGGTGGTCCGAATCATAGCCCCGGTGGGTGGCCAGGTCGAAAGCCACCGAGAGGCCCATCTGCCCCGCCGCCAGATTGCGCCGGTAGAAGGCGTTGGAATCCTCAGCCGTGGAAAACCCGGCATACTGACGGATCGTCCACGGATTGGTGCGGTACATCGTGGGATAGGGACCGCGAAGGAAGGGCGCTAGGCCGGGATAGCCGCCTATGAAGTCGAGGTCTTGCGAATCCGCCTGGCCATATTGGGGCTTAAGGACGATGGCTTCCGGTGTCTGCCAGCCAGGCTGGTCGGTGGTCGGAAGAACGGCCGATGAAGCGCCTTGATCGTCAAGCGCCAAGGTTGTGAAGTCTGGGAACACGGTCACTATACGAGCTCTTCAATACGAACCGCCGACAGCGGCGTACATCGACTGTCGTCTCCGGCCTGGCGCGGATCGGGCGGCGTTACATGGGGCGCGAGGTCAGCCGGTTGCGGGTCCGGCGTCGTTTCGGCGCTTTTGAAATCGGTGACACCGATCATGCGCAAAGCTCCATCCGCCAGCGCGGTCCGAAGAGCTTCGCGGCTTTTACCTACCGCCGCTGCTACTACGCCGGAACGCAACGCCTCCACGAGCCCGCCCGCCGCCTCGATAGCGACAAAGGCGTCCCACGCCGCTCTGGCCAGATCCGCAGTCTGGGCTTCCATGGCCCAGGATCCACCGGCGGGGTCGACCACCCGCCCCAGATGGGCTTCCTCCATCAGGATCAGTTGGGCGTTGCGCGACATCCGGGAGGCGAAGGCTTCCGGCGGTCCCAGGGCGTCGGTAAAGGCTCCGAGCAAGATGGCGTCGGCGCCGCCAACGGCGGCCGCGAAGCCCGCGCTGGTCAGGCGGATGAGATTGGTCCATCGGTCAGCGCGGGTAAGCATCCGCCGAGACGACCTGGCTTCCACGCGGGCCGGCAAGTCGACGGCGCAAGCCTCGGCGATCCGTGCCCAGACCACCCTTGTGGCCCGCAGTTTTGCAATGGCCCCCAGGGGTTCAGCGTCAACGGAAACACCTAATGCTATCCGCGCGAACGCTTCGCTCATCATCAGCCCGGCGCCGACCAAAGCCTTGGCATAGGCGACAGCCGACGCCGCGGTGACGGCGATTTCCCAGGCTGGCGACCCTCCGGCCTCGTGAACGACAGCGCCGCTGGCGAGGAACAGGCTTGCCTTTGGATAGGTCTCGCAGAGTCGGGCGGCGACAGACGCCGCCGCATCGATATGAGCCTCTATTGACCCGGGGCTGGTCCCGGAAGCGGCGAAGGCCGACAGCGGGTCAAGGTGCAAGGCCAACTGAGCCCCCGGAGACGCCTTGGCGACCGAGCCAAGCCAACGGGCCGCGTGTGGGCCGAGAAGACCGGCGTCCAACGCTATCGGGGCCAGATCGGTCAGGACGCCGTCCAATACCCTTGCGAGATCGTTCGCGTTGCCGATCGGAAGCCCCGCGCTATCGCCGGCGTCGAGTTTAAGCAAGAGTGAGTCGGCGCCGCTGGCCAGGGCCGCCAGGGCCTCGGTATTGGCCTGGACGAGATTGGAATTGGCCACGAAGGCCCTCACATCCCAGCCTCGCTCGGTGTTCCGGGGTCCGGGCGTCAAGCGAAGCGGCGTCCCGCGATCCTCTGCAATGTAAAGCGGCGCGATTGGCAGACCGTCGGCGGTTCGCCGTTCCAGAGACTCAGGTCCAGCCCCTTTCAGGGTCTTGGCGACCAGGGCTAGCCACTCGGCGCGGGTGGCGGCGCTGAAACCGTCGGCGAGAGGGGTAACAGTTGATGACACGCTTGGTTATTCCTTGGCGACCCGGTTCTTGCACCCCAGGGCGCGCCGCAGGTCAAGCCGTTCACCGACGTTTAGACGTCCAGGGAATAGCCCGCCGAGCGTACCGTGCGGATCGGATCTTGATCACCTTCTACGTTCAGCGCTCTGCGCAGGCGGCCGATATGAACGTCCACCGTGCGGGTTTCCACATAGACATCCGAGCCCCAGACTGCGTCCAGCAGTTGTTCGCGGGAGAACACTCGTCCTGGATGCTGCATGAAATAATCGAGCAGTCGAAATTCTGTGGGACCCAGGTGCACCTCCTGATCGCCACGCTTCACCCGGTGGGCGACGCGATCAATCAGAAAGTTGCCGTGCTTGACGCGGTTTTCCGCAAGGCCTGGCCGAATCCGGCGCAGCACCGCGCGCACGCGAGCGCACAGTTCGATCATGGAGAAAGGCTTGACCACATAGTCATCAGCCCCGGTATCCAGCCCTCGAATGCGATCGGTCTCCTCGCCTCGGGCCGTGAGCATGATTATCGGCAGGTTTCGCGTATCCGCCCGTTGCCGCAGTCGCCGACAGACCTCGATCCCCGAGACCGTCGGTAGCATCCAGTCGAGAATGACCAGGTCCGGTTGTTTCTCCTCGATAATCATCAAGGCTTCCTCGCCGTCCGCGCACTGGGCGACGCGGTAGCCCTCCTTGTCCAGGTTGTACTGCAGCAAGGTGCTGAGCGCATCCTCATCCTCTACCACCAGAATATAGGGGCGGAGGGCGTTGGAAGGTTCGATCACTGACGTGTTCAAAAGGTTTGCAGACTTAAGGCATCCGACTTCGGACGTTCTTCGGTGAGTTCCACGCCGGTAATCTCGTAATGCAAAATTTCTGCTATGTTGGTCGCGTGGTCACCAATGCGTTCAAGATTCTTTGCCACGAATAGTAAGTGAGCGCAGGCCGTGATCATTCGTGGGTCACCCATCATGTAGGTCAGAAGTTCCCTGAAGATCGCATCATAGTGCTCATCGACCTCATGGTCCTGGCGCCACACAGCGACAGCTTGATCGATTTCCCGGGAACTCAGGGCGTCGAGGACGTCTTTCAGCCGTGTCGTGACCAGTTCCCCCATGCGCTCGATCGAACTGGTTAGCGGGGCCAAGGGTTCCGATTCCGCAATCACGAGGGCGCGTTTGGCGATGTTCTTGGCGAGGTCGCCGCACCGCTCCAGGTTCATGCTGATCTTCATCGCCGCCACGGTGCGGCGCAGGTCGTCGGCGACCGGTTGGCGTAGGGCGATCAGCCGGACAACCTTGCGCTCGATGTCCATTTCGAGGCCATCGAGTTTCGCGTCCCGCAGGATTACCGACGTCGCCAACGCCATGTCGCGGGTGGCGATGGACTTAATGGCATCCGCGACTTCCGATTCGGCCAGGCCGCCCATTCGCGCTAACTCCGCGGTGATGGTGTCGAGTTCTTGGTCGTAAGCTCTGACTGTGTGTTCCATGGATATACGGACCGATTCTACGAGTATCTTTAATTTCCAGTCTTACGGTCTGATTGTGACGGTTACTTGTTTCCGGTGGTGCGGCTGACGGTTGGATCGAAGGCCCGCTAGCCGAAACGCCCTGTAATATAGTCAGAGCCCCGGGTCGTGACCGGCTTGGTGAACATTTCAGCGGTTTGTCCGAATTCAACAAGTTCCCCCAGATACATAAAACCAGTGTATTTTGAAACGCGGGCCGCTTGGCCAAGATTGTGCGTAACTATGACGATCGTGTAGTCTTGCTTGAGTTGGGTGACTGTTTCCTCAAGCTTGGCGCTCGAAATCGGGTCGAGTGCCGAGGTGGGCTCGTCGAGCAGCAGAATCTCAGGTTTGACGGCGATGCAGCGCGCCACGCACAGGCGCTGTTGTTGGCCGCCCGAAAGACCGAGGCCCGAGGTGTGGAGCTTGTCTTTTACCTCTTCCCAAAGCGCCGCCCGGCGAAGAGATTCCTCCACCCTCTCGCCCATGTCGACCTTGTTCAGCGTCTCATATAGCCGGACGCCAAAAGCCACATTGTCATAGATGGACATGGGAAAGGGCGTCGGCTTCTGAAAAACCATGCCGATCTTGGCGCGTAGCATGGAGAGATTGACGCCGGGGCGAAGGATGTCTTCTCCGTCCAGCATGATTTTGCCCGTCGCTCTTTGTCCAGGGTAGAGCGCGTACATCCGGTTCAAAGTTCGCAGAAGGGTCGATTTCCCGCAACCGGATGGTCCGATCAAGGCGGTAACCGCATTTACCTCGAATGGGATCGAAACCGATTTGAGAGCCCGGTTCTTGCCGTAGAAGAAGTCGAGATTCTGGACGTCCAGCTTCACTTGCGATGTGTCGATTTTCGCAATCGACACATCGGGAACGAGGGGTATGGCCGACAGGGGCATTAGTGTTTCGGCTCCTTGGCGAAGGCGCGGGCGACAATGGTCACGGCCAGAACGGAGCCGGCGATCAGCAGCGCGCCGGCCCAGGCCAGGCGATTGAGGTCGGGATAGGGGGTCAGCGCGTCCTGGTAAATCACCACCGGCAGGCTCGACATCGGATGAGCCATATCCCAACTGAAGAACTGATTGTTGAGTGCGGTGAACAGCAATGGTGCGGTCTCGCCGCTGATCCGCGCGAACGCCAGTAGCGCCCCGGTCAGGATTCCGCTCGTCGCCCCCCGCCAGAGAATACTGCGGATGACGTGCCAGACCGGAGAGCCCAGGGCCACGCCTGATTCGCGCGATGCGACGGGTTGCAGCTTGAGAATGTCTTCGGTCGTTCGGGTAATCACTGGCGCCGCCAGCATGGCTAGCGCCACGCCCCCCGCGAAACCCGAGAACGTCTTGAACGGGAAAACCAAAATCTCATAGACAAACAATCCGATCAGAATCGACGGCGCTGACAAAAGCACATCGTTCAGGAACCGCACCACGGCACCGAAGCGACTATCGCCCGCGTATTCCGCCAACCATGTGCCGGCTAATATGCCGATCAGAAGGGCGATAAACATGCCGACCGCGGACATCATTATCGAACCCACGATGGCGTTCAACAGCCCGCCCGGCGTGCCGGCCGCAGGTGTCGACTTGGTGAAAATATTAAGATTCAATCCGCCAAGTCCCTGGGTCACCAGTGAGTAGAGGATGAGCGCGAGCGCGGTCAGAGCTATCGCGGTTACCGCGCCGCAGAAAGTCACGAAAACCAGATTCGACAGGCGGCGGGTGGCCACGAGGCGGGCGGAGACGGCCATGCTCTAGACCTTCACTTGGTTGCGCAGCAACAAGCGCGCCAAGGCGAGAACGATGAACGTAATCACGAACAGAAGCAGACCCAGTGCGATCAACGACGCCGACTGCAGACCGCTGGCCTCATTGAATTCGTTAGCGATCGTCGAGGCGATAGTCGAGCCGGAGTCGAACATGCCCTTCGGAAATCCGTGCGAATTGCCGATGATGAAGGTCACGGCCATCGTCTCGCCCAACGCTCGCCCAAGGCCGAGCATCACGGCGCCGACCGCCCCACGCTTGATGTAGGGGAGGGTGACTTTCATCACCACCTCGCCAGTCGTGGCGCCTAGACCGTAGGCGCTTTCACGGACCTGAGCGGGCACGGTACTGAGCAACTCCCGCAAGGTCGCCGCCATGAACGGTAGGATCATGATCGCCAGGATGATCGAGGCCGCCAGAATGCCGGAGCCGTTGGGAATCCCCGAAAAAACGGTTTCCCAAATGCTACCCGCCGGGGCCGCGCTCATCAGAGGTGTTTCGACGTGGCTGGCGAAGAAGGGGGCGAATACGAACAGGCCCCACATGCCGTAGACGATCGAGGGAATACCAGCGAGCGATTCCACCGCCGTGCCGATCGGGCGGCGGAGAAAAGTTGGACACAGCTCGACCAGAAAGAAAGCCACGCCGCCGGCGATGGGCAGCGCCATCATCAACGCCAGGGCGGAAGTGAGTAGGGTTCCAACGATCGGGCCGGCCGCGCCATAGACCTCATGTTCGGGATTGGGATCCCATGTGACGCCAGTTATGAAATTCAGTCCGAATTTGGAGAGCGCCGGCCAGCCTCCGATCGTCAGGGCCACCAGCACCCCTCCAAGGGCGATGAGCAACATCGTGGCGGCGCAAAAACACAGCCCCTCGAAGATCGGCTCGAATGCGAAGCCACGAGGGGTAGATCGACGGCGCGCGGCGTTCAAGTCTATCGACATTGACCCTCTCGAACAGATCTCAGACGCCAGGAAACATCGAAGATGGCCGGCTGCGGCCGTCGGGCCGCAGCCGTCTTCTCTCGGGTCCTAGGTCAGGGATAAACCGGCTTACCGTTCGGGCCAACAATCGACTTCCAAGACTTACGCACGAGCATTTTAACCGGTTCGGGAAGGGTAACGTAGTCAAGCCCAGATGCGGCCCCGTCGCCATTTTTATAAGCCCAATCAAAGAACGATAGGACATCGTGGCCGGACTGAGTGTTGGTCTGTTTGCTGTGCATCAGGATGAAGGTCGCGCCAGTGATCGGCCAGGCATTCGCGCCCGGTTGATCGAGGAGGAGGAGGTAGAAACCCGGGGCCGCGTTCCACTTGGCGCCCGCCGCCGCCGCCGAGAAATTGGCGGCGGTCGGCATGACCCACTTGCCGGCCTTATTGCGCATGACCGCATAGGTCATGGCGTTCTGCTTGGCGTAGGCATACTCGACATAGCCGATCGCGCCGGTGGTTTGTTTCACAAACGCCGCAACGCCGTCGTTGCCCTTCCCGCCCAAACCGGTTGGCCAGTTTACGGCGTCATTGGCGCCGGGTCCGGCCTGCCATTTCGGCTCTTCCATGCTCAGGTAGCTGGTGAACAGGAAGCTGGTGCCCGACCCGTCCGACCGATGCACCACGGTGATCGGCAGGTTCGG
>JAYTXV010000501.1:0-2408 GCA_043742805.1 Caulobacteraceae bacterium
AGCAGGCCAAGCGCGGCCGAGCCTAGGAGTACGACCACTATGCCGACGAACTCCCGCCAAGCCGCGCCGACGTCGATCTCGGCGACGGGTGTCAGGACGATCCTCTTTCCGGAGGCATGCGTGGCCGGGACGGGGATCGTTTGGGGCGGGGGCGCGGACCCCAGGAGGCGGCCAAACCAGCCCGGCGCTGGCGGGCCGACAGGCCCGGGCCGTGAGGCCCAGGCAATGCGTCCGTCCGCCGCCTGGAGCATCGCGCGTACGTGCCGGTTGCCATCGAAGGTGGCGATCAGCTGGCGCAGGTCGCGGTCGGGGTGACCCGAGCTAGGTAAATCCTCAAGGGCGCTGTCGACCGTTTGACGGCCACCGGTCAGCCCCGCCGCCAATTCCGCCGCCACGGCGTGACGAACTTGATAGCCAGCAACGGCCACGCCCATGAGCATGCTGATCAGCAGGACCGCCCCGATCAGGGCGACGACGCGGGCGCGCAACGACATCCTGTTACGATATCACGATGTCTGGCGGTGCAGCCGCGCGCCGAAAAATTGGGAAAAGTTCCCGGCGGAAATCGGGCAAGCGCGGCATAGGCCGCCGCCGCATCAGCGCCTATTCGCCCTGTTCGTTTGTAACAGGGATTCCAACATGGCCGGGACGATGTCGCGGCGCGCACTCTTGGGCGCGTCGGTTAGCCTGCTTTCGCTTCTCGCCGCACCGGCCTTCGCCGACAGCGCGGCTGCCGCCGACGGCGCATCGTCGCCAGCCAGTGTCGCCGAGATCGTCGTCACCGCCCAGCGGCTGGACGCCGCGCGCTCGACGGTGGAACCGGCGCTGGGCGCGACCAGCTACTCGATGCCGGAGGCCTTCATCAACAACCTGCCGTCCGGCGCAAACGTCCAGCTCAACCAGGTCGTGCTGCAGGCCCCGGGGGCGGTGCAGGACAGCTTCGGCCAACTGCACATCCGCGGCGACCACGGCAACATCCAGTACCGGCTGAACAACGTCATCCTGCCCGAAGGCCTCTCGGTGTTTGGACAGACGCTGTCGCCGAGACTTGCGTCGAACATCGACCTGATTACCGGCGCCCTGCCTGCGCAGTACGGCCTGCGCACTGCCGGCATTATCAATATCACCACCAAGAGCGGCTTCAGGAACGGTGGCGAGATCGGGGTCTATGGCGGCAGCCACGGGCTGTTGACGCCCTCGATCGAATACGGCGGCTCCACGGGGACTACGAGTGGCTTCATCTCTGGCAGCTACACCGGCACCGACGTGGGCATCGAGAGCCCGGACGGGCGCGGAACGCCGCTGCACGACCACTCCGACCAGTACCAGGCGTTCGGTTTCCTCGACCACATCATCGACGACTCCAGCAGAGTGTCGCTGATCGCCGGGACCTCGCAGTCGGCCTTCCAGATCCCCAACGTCAAAGGCTTGCAGCCGGACGCGGGCTTCAGCGTGAACGGCCGCACGGCCTTCGCCTCCGAGGCGCTCAACCAGAGCCAACGTGAGAGCACCAGTTACGGGATTGTCAGCTACCTCAAGACCGCCGGCGACTTCACCGGCCAGGCTTCGGTCTTCACCCGCTATTCCGAGCTGCGCTACCGGCCCGACGTCACCGGTGAGCTGCTGTTCAACGGCCTCGCCCAAGCGGCCGCCAAGACCGACCTGTCGTTCGGGACTCAGCTCGAAGGGGCCTACAAGCTTGGCGACGCCCATACCTTGCGTGGCGGCCTGATCGTCTCCACCGATCACACCACCAGCAAGACCAGCTCGCAGGTCTTCCTCTTGGACGGCGGCGGGAACCAGATCGGCTCGGGCGCAACCACCATCATCGACAATTCCAAAGCCACGGCCTGGACCTACTCGGCCTATCTGCAGGACGAGTGGAAGCTCGCCGATAGCCTGACGCTGAACTATGGCCTCCGCTTCGACCAGCTCGACGCCTTCCGCCAGGAAAACCAGGTCTCGCCGCGGGTGAGCCTGCTCTGGACGCCGATGGAGGGGACCAGCGTCCACGCCGGCTTCTCGCGCTACTTCAGCCCGCCGCCGTTCGAACTGGTGGCCGGCGAGACAGTCAGCAAGTTCGTCGGGACCAGCGCCGAGGCGCTCGGCACGCAGAACGACTTGCCGAAGTCGGAGCGTGACAACTATTTCGACGCAGGTGTGCAGCAGAAGCTGGGCGGGCTGACGGTGGGCGTCGACGCCTACTACAAGAAGGCCAAGAACCTGATCGACGAGGGCCAGTTCGGCGCCCCGATCATCCTGACGCCGTTCAACTACCGCGAGGGCTACGCCAAGGGCGTCGAGTTCAGCGCGAACTACACCGGCGGACCGCTCACGGCCTATGCCAACCTGGCGATCGCCCAGGCCAAGGGCAAAGACATCATTTCCAGCCAGTTCAATTTCGATCC
>JAYTXV010000502.1:0-5542 GCA_043742805.1 Caulobacteraceae bacterium
GAAAACCCGCTCCTGACCTTACCGACGCTCGTACGTCCGTCGCTAAGGTCGCCCGCAAGCCGCGGCTCGCGCCAGAGGGCCGTCACCGGACGGATACGACATTCCCGATAGGGCGCATGGATAGATCGGCGTCAGCAGGTCCGTTCAACGAACCCAGGCAGACACTCAGCTATGTTGTCTGCTTTGCGCCAAACGCCGCTGTTCGAGGGTTGGCCAACGTCCCGGAGGCGGACATCCCGCCGGCGTAAGTTAGTGTCAGGGTTGGCAAAGGGTATCCAACGCCTGCCCGCCTCTGGCCGCACGTCTTTTTCTTGCCGGCGCCCAATACCCTTCATCGAACGGGTCATTCCCGTGACAAATAGATAAAGTTCCTTGGACTTGACATAGATGTCATTACATTATCGACCGAGTAAATTGATTGCTTCTCGCAATGCAATCAAACGCGCAGGTGCCTGGCAGATGTTCCAGTAGCGCGTATGCGTAAAGCGCCATGATCTCTTGTCGCGAGCTCTAAGATTTATGTCCTTGATCGCTGTGCCAAATCGGCCTTTGAGCGGGCCGCTCATTAGATCGCCGAATACAATCGCATGGGCGGGGTCATAAAGGTTCGTCCATCGTGTTGCCGCAAACGGCGCTGCGTGGTGCAAAACCCACCGTCCAGGTATGTTTAGCTCCGGATACGCCATGAGCCGAGTTGTTTCCGGTGCAGCATTAATGGGCAGGGCGTTGGTCGCTCGGGCCGCTTCCAGCACTTTCTCGTCGAGTAGTTCATGGTAAGGCGGCAAGATGGGCAGTTCGCGCGATGATTGGCGGTCATGGAGGTCGTCAATGCTTTTGGCGAGCAGGAATTCTGCGTGTGTGAGCGGACTACCTATGGTCACAAGGTCGCTGATGAGCCAACGATCTTTCGGGCTTGCCGCCCCTGAGTCGTCAATAGCCAAGGCCCGCCACAAACTAGCCTGTGCGGCGAAGTAGGCATCTCGGCTGACGTCGTCGTCTTTTTCCTTTACGGCTTGGGCGGCGCGCTCGACGTCGCAAAGTGCCTCGAACGGCGCCGTGCCAGTTTGGGTCGTCCTGGCGCCGGCCTGTTCGTTCCAGAAGTAACTGAGAAGGTCGTAGGCCAGAATAGTGCCGAGACTGTGACCGACGAGGACGATTCGCCGGTAGCTGGGATTTGCGTGCAAGGCCCGAAGCAAGACCAGACCCCGCGCGCGAACCGCAGCGCGAGCCACAATGTTATCGGGTTTTGCAACCGTGTAACGGACAACGCGTCCGAAAGTGCGTGACGCTGCGGCGCTCAGCATCGTCCCGAGCGCCGCTGAAATCGCCAACAGGGATTTCTGTGGCAGCCACGCGGTTGCATGTGTTTTCCACCAGTCCTCTGGGATAAAGGCAATCGCCGCGACCAGTAGGACCACTACAAAGGCGAGCCACAGAATGAGCCATGCCCCCTTTACTGCAACAGGAACGCGCGACCAACGTCGGAAGAGCAGGTTTCGTATCCACCCGAAAAGCTGATCCCAAGTGGAACCGGCCGTGAGGTCGGCCCAGTAGAGTTCGTAGAAGTCGGTGCGCACGCCATGCGGAAAGCTAGTGCTACCGATACTCTCGCGGGTTGTGATCCGGCGGAGTTCCAAAGAGCCGGTCCGCTCGTCGGGCTTGCTCCACACGCCGCTGGGGTTATGCAAGCCGTTCGCGACGATCGCTATATCGCGCTCCAAGACAGTTTCAACAAAGCTCTTGATAGTGTCCATGGGGGTTTGTTCGCCCATACCATGGATGAGGATGACGGCCTGCTTAGCTACCGCCGGGGACGGCTTCCGGGCAGCAGCAGCGGCTTCGGCGTCAGTCATAGAGCCTCCAGGTGTGTCGGCGGTCAGCCTCACGGAGCCCGGTCACCCCATGCTGAGGTGGTCCCGGAACGATCTAACCTGTGCGGTCACGCCTGCGCGGTCCAGCCAATTCTCTACATGAGCCGCATCCGCGGCCGGCGGCACGAACCACAGCACGGCCAGCGCCCAAAGCAGCTCTCTGCGAAAATTGTTTACAACGTTGATGCTTCTCTCACTGGAACTGATCCTGAGCAGCGCATCTGCTATACCGAGTTCTTCACAAAGTGCCTCGATCAGTAGATCAAGCTCATCGGGTGTCGCCGGGATAGCCTCAGGCGCCTCGCGGCTGATCAACGGGCGCGTGACTGAAGAATGCGGCGAAAAGCGGCTCGCCAATCTCATCAGCTTGCGGCGTTTCGCCAATCGCCTCTCCAGTCCGCTTCCAACGCCTCGATCACCATATCAATGGCGTTCTGGCGGCTCCTAACGAGGAGAGGACGAAAGTTAAGCTGGAAGAAGTTGATGGTCGCTCGCACTTTTTGTTTGTCCGCCGGGTTTAGGCTCGCGTAAGGCACGGCGGGGCAGAGCTCGTTTCCGAAGTCGTAGTAAAGCCACTGCTCTGTTGTATCCGACGCGGGATCACGTGGACTTCGCCGGCAACGCGGCATTTCGCCGTGATCCTCGGTGGAAGATCGCCTGCATGATGCTGCTTTTGCCGGCACCGTTGACCCCGGCGATGCACGTCCAATTGCCGCCGAGCTCGCCGCGCCCTGAAACATCTAAGTCTATGCTGGCGATATTCTTGAAATTGCGGATTTGAATGGCCTCGAGCGTGACGTGGCCGAACTGCGCTAGTTGCGCCAGTTTCCCATCCTGTTTAGCTAGAAAGTGGGTTGCATCCTCCGATTTTAGTGTTTCGGCGACCAGACTCTGAAGCGTCGACTTGCGGGTTCTCTTCCGGCCGAAATAAAAGCCCGCGAGCGCGGAAATGGCCACCGAAGCTGCGGCGCCCGTGAGAGTAGATGCCACGAGATCGAGGCTGGACAAGGAGATATCCCCACGGCGCGGAAATGCGCCATCGAATGGGGTCTAAGTTAACCACGTGAGCCGAGCCGGCGGCAACGTGGACTTTGCGGGTTGGATCCTTGAATGAGGCGTTCCGTTGGCTCCTCCTCTGCCCGACGTTCCCGCCGTATAGACGGGCGGTAACGGATGCGCCGTGGGCTACCACGTGCGTATCTGAGAGATCGACGCGGAGCGGATGGTACGGGCTCGTCTCGGTCGCTTCGGCAAAAAGCCGACTCGCTCATACGGCGGCTCTTCGACCCTGCGTGCTCGAAGCGGCCATTCCGGTCTCGGCCAAACGCGCCTAACACTACGCCCGGCCCGGTTCGGCGCGTCTGTCCGGCAAACAACCGTTACGTTAGGCCCAGTTCTACCTGCGTGCCGCCCGTTACGGTTTGTTGGCGCTGTCGGCCCTGCGGCTCCGCGAGGGCGCCCCGATTCATCCATGAGTATGACCTAAAACATTCCCTGGTGCCACAAGATCCGCGTTGAGAGTTGGCTGGCGCCGGAAATGAGTAAGGTCCAGGCGGTGTGCACTAGCGGCGACGGCGCTTGTCCTCTAAGGAATTGCCATGGGCCGGCCGGCTTTCTGGCCGGACGCAACGCCATGCTGTTGCTGGACGCGCTCGAGGGTCTCGAGACTATGACGGAAATCATCGGCGAGGTCGTCTTGAAGGCGTTAAGCTATTCACAGCGCGGCTCTTGCACAAAAGTCTTGTAGGAATTCAGAACCGGGGCTCGCGCCAGACAGCATCAACCGATCGCGGGCGCGGGTGCAGGCGACATACAAAAGATGCCGCTCTGTCTCATAGACGTCGTCCAGCTCCGTTTCGTCCGCCACGGCTTCCAGGCGGGCCTGGAGCGGTAACACGCCATCATCGCAGGCCATCACCAAGGCGGCCTTAAACTCCAGGCCCTTGGCGAGGTGCATGGTGCCGATCGCCACTGTTCCGGCCAGCTCCCGGTCCTGCTCGGAAAGCTCGGTCCAGGGCAGTCCCGCACCCTCGACGGCTGACCGGGCACGCGCCAGCTCGGCTCTCGAGCGGACGAAGACACCGATCTCGGACGGCGCAATCCCGTCCGACACAGCCCGACTGATCCAGCCGGCGGCGGCGGCGATCTCCTCGACGGGCGTGGCGAACACGTGCGTCTCAGGCGGCGGACCGTTGAACACCGAAACGGTACGGTCGCGCTCGTCGGCATTGCCATCAACGTCGCGGACCGTGGCCGGCAACAGCCGGTCGGCCGCCCGGCGAATCTGATGGCTGGTGCGGTAGTTCACCGTCAGCGTCGAGGACCGGCCGCGCACATCCACGCCCAGCTCCCGCCACGAGAACGGCTGCTGGAAGATGCGTTGACCGAGGTCGCCGGCGAAAAACAGCGCATCGGTCCGGGCTGGCGCAATTGCGGCAAGGAAGCGTAGCTCAGCGACGCCGAGGTCCTGTGCCTCGTCAACCACAATATGGCTGAACGGCTTTTCCGCCCGCCCGGCATAATGCGCTGCCACCTGGCCGTAGAGCAGCGGCCAGGTGGCCAACCCGCGCTTCGCCAGCGAGGCACGCACAGCCTCGAATACCGGCCAGAGCCGCTCGCGCTGCCCCGCACTCATCCGGTTCTTGCGGCCAAGCCGCGGGACCCGAGCATAGGCGGCTACGTCGGTGATCTGCCAGGCATCGACCACACGACGCCACTCGGACAGCAGAAACCGCGGCGTGAACCCGCGCGCGCCGATCGCGTCAGCCGCCTTTATGACAGCGTCCGCCACCTGCTCGTCGGAGGCGACCACGGCCCGGCGCCCAAAGGCGAGCTGGTACAGCTCGTCCGCCACGATGCGGTAAGGCTCCACGGTGACCCGGCGCGTCGCCGACGCATCGGCGCCGAACAGGACGGCTAGCTTCCGGGACAGGGCACGCGCCAGAGGCTGGGAGAACGTGGTCAGCAGGATGCGGCTGTCCGGCATACCCCGCGCAAGGCGGGCCGCGCGATGCAGGGCGACAACTGTCTTGCCCGTGCCGGCGGAGCCGGAGGTACGCGCCGGGCCGCTGTAGGAGCGATCAACCACGCTCCGCTGCGTCGGATGCAGGAACACCGCCCACTGGTCCCAGGGCGCATCCAGCGCCAGCGTCAGTTCGGCCTGATCCTCGACCACGCGGAACCGGCGAAGCGCATCTGGGTGGGCAAACGGATCTTGTGTCGGAGGTGGCGCAGGTGGCCGCAAGCGCCCGGTGCCGACGAATTCGAGCAGAGCCTCCGCAGCCTCGGCGGGCAGGCGATCGGCAAAGCCTAGGAAGCTGTCCTCCGTCGCCCCCTGCACCTCGGCGATCCAATCCGGGGGAACGCCAACACCCAGCAGTTCGTCCGCGCTTAGGGCGGAGAACAACCGGGCAGGTTCGGGCTGGGCCGGCGCCGTGGGTGGCAGCGGAGAGCCGATCTCCTCGACGCGTTCCCGCACTTCGACAATCTGGACGGCGCCGGTTTTCGGGTGGGCCTCGATACGCCGGCGCTCGGCCCAATCGTAGGCATCGTCGTGATGCCCGACATAGGCGAGGAGGAAGCTTGCCGCGGTCTTGTGGACAATGAGGCGGAGATCGCGACTGGCTCGCACCGACCAGAAGTTCTGGTCGCGCGAGCGGTCGATCCGGTGG
>JAYTXV010000503.1:0-8431 GCA_043742805.1 Caulobacteraceae bacterium
GATGGAGATCAACAAGAAGGCAGCGGCGAAGGCCAGGGCGCCGCCGAGCATGGCCGCCACCACGATGTCGCTGGCCATGCGGCGTCGCAGGAGACCCAACAGCAGCACCAGGGCGAGGGCGCCATAGGCTGCATGCGAATAGACCGGTGTCGGCGCGAAGGCCACCGCATAGTCGGCCAGTGCGTCGTCCATCAGGCTCTGGCGCGGGGTCATGCCAACATCGGACATCTCGTCCGACGGTCCATCGACACCGGTGTAGATCAGCACGCACTCTTTCACCGAAGGCGTCAGCAGCACCCAGGTGAACGCATCGATCCGGACCCGAAGATAGAGCCACGGGTCGCGCATGAACAGGTCGTTCCATTGGGCGGTGATCAGGTCGGTGCTATCGGGATGCACGCCGGCCTGTTCCATCAGCGGCTGCAGGCTGTCTATACGGATCGGTGAAAAAGCCGCGACACCATCATGCCTCAGCAGTCGTTCGAACCAGGGCGCGCGGCGGTGCAGAACCCGCAGTTGGGCGCCGGGGGCGAGGACCAGAGCATGGACCATATCATAGGTCTGCAGATTGCCGAATTGACCGCGGATTGCGGCGGCCGGGGCGACCTTGGGCGGGGTCAGGGCGGCCGATCCGCCGATCATGATCGCGGCGCAGACTACCAGAAACCCCAAACCATGCGCGAGACCGCGCCACGTCTTTGGCCCGTTGGGTGATATGGCCGAAATCCAGGCGATGGCGGCGGCGGCGAACGGCAGAATAATCACCCCGCTCTGCCGCGCCATGGCAGCCAGGGTAACCAGCGCCAGGCCGACCCCGATCAGGCCATATCGCAACACCGGCCCGCGCCAATGGGCGGCCGCCTGAGCAAGGCATGCGAAGCCGGCGGTCGCCGCGGCCGCGAACAGCACATCCTTCCATACGATGGCCGGATAGATCAGCAGTTGGGGAAAGGTCACGGCCGCCGCGCAAGGGATTACCACCAGCCACGATACGCGCCGACCGATCAGGATAAACGAGACCAGGGCGCCCGCGATCAGCGCCGTGTCCAGAATGACAAACACGGCCGACCCGGGAACCAGTGCGTCGCTCACCCCGAGCAGCCAGGACATCACCGGCGGGTGACCGCTCAATCCATAGTCGCCGTCGCGCCCCTCGGCCAATTGCACCACCGAATCGTAGGACATATGGCCTGGGAAGTTCAACCACAGCGATACAGCCGCGCCGACTACGATCACCCCCACTGCGGCCCAGCGTGCGAAGCCGCCCGTGGCCGCTTTTCGGCCCGGTCCCATCAACTTGATCATCACCGTTGATCGTCCCCAGGCGTGTGTCAGGCAAGGCCTTACGTCGCCGGCGGGCGATGGCGGGCCAAGGCCAGGTCCAATTCGCTCAACATCGCGTCTTGCAGCGACGGCGGCGCCAGAATCCGCACCTTGTCGCCCCAGGTGAACAGGTGCCAGGCCAGTTCCTTCATGCCGCTGGCCTGAAAGCGCACCATTACCGACCCGTCGCCTAGCACCTCGGTGGTCTGAGTGGGATGAAACCGCCAGCCGAGGGCGTCCTCGGCCCCGTCGGGCGATATGTGCAGCACCACCATCTCGGTCTCGCCCTGATAGATGCCGAATGAACGGTTGGCGTAGTCTCGGAGGTTGAATGTCGCCGGAGGCGAGGCGGCGGTTTCCAGGATTTCAACCTCGCCGAGCCGATCCAGCCGCCAGTTTCTGGGTTCGCTCTGGCCCAGTTCAGCGGCTACCAGATAGTTGGCGCGTCCAAACATCAGACCGTGGGGCGTCACCTCCCGAACCGCGCCGGGTGTGCGCCCACCACCATAGCTAAATCTTAAAGCCTTCATGGCCATCAGCGCGTGGCGAATAGTGGCGATCAGGGTTTCGTCTTCAAAAGGGCGGGGCCCGGCCTGAACGGCGACGGTCTCGGCGCGGACCAACGCCTCGACATCGGGAGCCATGCGGCGAAGTACGCCCCCACGCATGGCGGCGCGGACCTTGCGCTCCAGAGCCTCCAGAACACGTGCGCGAGGACCCGCCCCCGCTGTGTGTAGGCCTGTCGCGGCCTTGTTGAGTTCAAGAAGTTCCTCGGTGGTGGGACTCTGAAAGAAGCCGTCGAGGCCATGTGGAATGCGGAACCGTTTGGCCTGACCATCGGCGATCTCCTCCATCTGGGGAAACAGAGCCCATAGGGCGTCGCGCATGCGTTCCACCGTCCGCCGCCCGACGCCGGTCTCGCGCGCCATCTCATCCAGGGTCAGGCCTTCTGCGCTGGAGGCCAGGCGGCGAGCCAGATCCAGCAACGTGTTGGCTTTCTCATGTCGCATGGCGATTCTGCGTCCGTTTCTGACGCATCATCGGACGATGACTGGGCGCGTCAACCGCTACTGGAAAGCCCACGCCATGTTTGAATCTGTCTTCGCCATTCTCTGGCTTGTCAGCGTGATGTTGCTGTTGATCGTGGTCCTGCGCCGTGCTTTGAGGGTTGCGCTACAGGTCTGGTTCCTGTTCGAACCGCGCTCGGCCCGCTGTCATTGGCGGTCTGTCGTCTGAACTTTTCGGTGATCAAGACCGTGATGATCGAGCTTTCCGCCACCCAGGCCGTCGCCGCCATGCGCGCGGGCGAGATCTCCGCCGAAGCCTATGCCGAGGCCCTGTTGGCCCAATGCGCCGCCGGCGATTACCTGAACGCCTTCATCACCCTGGAACCCGACAGCGTGAGGGAAGCGGCTTTGGCCGCCGATCGGCTTCGCGCCGCCGGCGGCGTGCTGGGCGCGCTGCACGGCCTGCCGATCCCGATCAAGGACAGCGTCAACACCCGCGATCTGCCCACCACCGCCGGCACATTGGCCCTGCGTGACTTTCGGCCGGCCACCGACGCCACGGCGGTCGCGCGGCTGCGGGCGGCCGGCGCCAACCTGCTGGGCAAAACCAATCTGCACGAGTTGTCGTTCGGCTGGACCAGCAACAACCTGGCCTTCGGGGCCGTGCGCAATCCTTATGACCCGAGCCGCATTCCCGGCGGCAGCAGTGGTGGAACTGCGGCAGCCGTGGCGGCGCGCATGGCGCCTTTGGGCGTGGCCGAAGACACTCAGGGATCGATCCGCGTGCCGGCCGCGCTGTGCGGAGTCTGCGGTTTCCGGCCGACCACCGGCCGCTATCCCACCGACGGCGCCGCGCCGATCACGCCGCTGTTCGACCAGATTGGACCCCATGCCCGCACCGTCGCCGATCTGGGGCTGTTCGACGCGGTGATGACTGGCGACATGGCTGCGATCGAGCCGGCGTCGCTACGAGGCCTTCGCCTGGGCGTCGTTCGCGACTATTTCTTCGGTGGCCTGGACCCTGAGGTCGCGGGGGTGATGGACGAAACGCTGGCGCGTCTCACGCAGGCCGGGGTCGTGGTGGTGGAGGCGGGCATGCCTCAACTCGATTTTCTGGTTGCCCAGGTCACCGGCCCGATACAGATTCACGACGCGGCCGCTGCGATGGCCGAGTATCTACGCCAGTCTTGCGCCCCGGTCGATTTCGAGGGGATGATCGCTGCGGTCAGCCCCGATGTAAGGGCGATCTGGGACCGATTTGTTTTGCCGGGCGCTCCGTTTGCCATAGCCGAGGCGGCCTATCTGAAGGCGCGGGACGTGCATCGTCCGGCGATGCGCCGCCTGTTCGCCGATTATTTCGCCGGCCACGGCGTCGCGGCGATCCTGTTCCCGGCCACGATGGTTGCGGCGACGTTGATCGGCGAAGACGAGACAGTGGACATCGACGGCGTCAAGCTCGACTTCCAGACGGCCATCGCCCGCAACATCGCCCCCGGCAGCACCGCCGGACTGCCGGGGCTGGTTCTGCCCGCTGGTCTTACCCGCGACACCCATCTTCCGATCGCGATCGAACTCGACGGCCCGGAAGGCGCCGACCGCAGTGTGCTCGGCGTCGGCTTGGCGATCGAAGCGCTGCTCGGGCCGCTGCCGGCGCCGGTGCTTTTAAGAGCGAAAAGCTGAAAGCCGGAGCGATGTCAGTGAAACCCGCACCCATCGGCCCTGGCCAGGAAAGCGTCTGGGCCTATCCCCGCCCGCCCATTGCTCAGCCATGCCAGCATCACCTCAAGATCACGCACCGGGGGGTAACGGTCGCCGAAACCCGGCGGGGTATACGCACCCTGGAGACCAGCCATCCGCCGAGCTACTATTTTCCGCCATCGGACGTGGCTCCGGCTTTGCTGCAACGTTCGTCGAAGCGTTCATTCTGCGAGTGGAAAGGCGTGGCGGTCTATTTTGACTTAACGGTCGCCGGCGAAATCCTGCGCGATGTCGCGTGGGCCTACCCGGCCCCGAACCCCGACTTCATGATCCTGTGCGACCACATCGCTTTCTACGCCGCGCCCTTCGATGGCTGTTTCGTAGACGAGGAGAGGGTCACGCCGCAACCCGGCGGGTTCTATGGCGGGTGGGTCACCGATCATGTCACTGGCCCATTCAAGGGGATACCTGGAAGTCGTTTCTGGTAAATGACGATATCCGGTGCTGGCGCTGCTTGGCGAGGAGGCGGATGCCGAGCTAGTCCGTTTGTCCGGGCGGCGGTTGGCGTTTCTTGGCCGGAGATTGTGATTCCTGGGAGCGGCCATCGCTTGTGCGGTCATAAATTTGGGTCCGCACTGCCTTCCAGAATTTGAGTTGCCTCAGTCTTCGGCTAGCAAGGGCGCGCAGCAAACCGACCCAAAATAATCAAGGTCGTCACCTATGAGGATTCGATACGGCGAGGCCTATTGAACGACCACTACGTCCTATACCGCGTCGCAAGGATGAACGGGTGGCGGACGGCCGGGACAACCCTATTCGGCTGGTCAATCGCCCTTGCAGCCATAGCCGTCAGTGGTCTGGTGTTGAGGTGAGTCTGGCGCGGCTTTGATTATTCATCGGCGGCCGCGACGTGAGGCGCCTTTATGTTTCATTTCCTGCGACCGCTCGCGGCGCGACGGATAGCGACCTATCGACTGACCATGTTGACTGATCAGAAAAAGCCGCAGTTCGGATCATATAACGATTTGGCGCGGAGGTTGGGCCAGGTGGGACTCTTATCCCTCGCTAGGCCATTGACCGATATTCCGGTGCTGGTGCCGCCGGGCAGGATTGAACTGCCGACCTCAGCATTACCAATGATGCGCTCTACCACTGAGCTACGGCGGCGTTCCCGTTTGGGAAGGCCGCGTGTTAGCGAAAGCCGGCGCGGTAGGGAAGCGAAATCGGGACTTGACGCGCGCGGACGCGGGATTAGGGCAGGGCGATGACCCAATCCGATGATCGGTCGCCCGCCGGGCCCGAGGTATCGCCGGAGGCCGCCCAGAAGGCCGCGTCCGGACAATTGCAGGCGCGCGAGGCTCGGCTGGCAGCGGCCTTGCGGGCCAATTTGCGGAGGCGCAAGACAGCCGCGAAAAGCCCCGCCGAATAGGCCGCTGGCGCTTGGTCGCTTGGGTCGATAAGAGGCAGATATCCTCAACTCAAGGCCCGCGTTCGAGCGGTCCGCACAAGGGGCCGCATGGATCAGATCTCCATCATCGGCGGCGCTCACCTGGAGGGAGAAATCCCGATCAGCGGCGCCAAGAACTCGGCGATCAAACTGATGGCGGCCAGCCTGCTGACCGACGAGCCACTGCGCCTGACCAATATGCCGCGCCTGGCCGACACCCGCTTTCTAGGCAGTCTGTTGCGCCGATTGGGGACCGAACTGGTCGAGAGCGACGGACCCGACGGTCCGCAAAGTGTGTTGCACACGCCCGAGATCGTTAGTTCTTTCGCCCCCTATGATCTGGTCCGCCAGATGCGCGCCTCGTTCAACGTGCTGGGGCCGCTGCTGGCGCGGACCGGCCATGCCAAGGTCAGCCTGCCCGGTGGCTGCGCCATCGGTGCGCGGCCGGTGGACCTGCATCTGAAGGCGCTGGAGGCGCTTGGGGCGCACATCGATCTCAACGAAGGCTATGTCTATGCCCAGGCCCCCCGCGGTCTTCGCGGTGCGACCATCGAGTTTCCGTTCGTGTCGGTCGGGGCCACCGAGCACGCCATGCTGGCGGCCGTGCTTGCGCGGGGCGAGACGGTGCTGATCGGCGTGGCGCGCGAGCCTGAGATCGTCGATCTGGCGGTCTGCCTCAACGCCATGGGCGCGAAGGTCGAAGGGGCGGGAACCTCTACGATCCGCATCACAGGCGTCGAGCGGCTGACCGGCGCCACCCATGCCGTCACTCCCGATCGCATCGAGACCGGCACCTACGCCCTGGCCGCCGCCATGGCCGGCGGAGAGGTTCGCCTGACCAACACCCGCGCCGATCTTATCGAGTCGCTGCTGGTCAAGATGGAGGAGGCGGGGGTGCAGGTGGAGCGCCGCAATGACGGCCTGACCATCCGCCGCAATGGCGCGCGCATGGACGCCGTGGAAGTCGAGACCGACCCCTACCCAGGCTTCGCTACCGACTTGCAGGCCCAGTTCATGGCCCTGATGACAGTCGCCAAAGGCGAAAGCGTGGTGCGCGAGACGATTTTTGAGAACCGCTTCATGCACGTCCCCGAACTGGCCCGGCTGGGCGCCGACATCACCGTTTCCGGGGGCGAGGCGCGGATCCGCGGCGTGGATCATCTGGAAGGCGCGCCGGTGATGGCCACCGACCTGCGGGCTTCCGTCGGTCTGGTTATCGCCGCACTGGCCGCTAGGGGTGAGACCATCGTCAACCGTGTCTACCATCTCGATCGGGGTTTCGAGCGGCTGGAAGAAAAGCTGTCGGCCTGCGGGGCAAAGGTGCGGCGGCTGAAGGGCTCGGGAGAGGGGGAGGACTGAGCGATGGATTCCGCCCAAGCACTTAGACTGCTGGCCGAGGATGCCGATGACCTGGAAATCATTTCCGCCGCGTTGCAGGACGCCGTGGCTCACATCGGCGGTATTTCGTGGGAGCCGAAGGCGAGGCGCCTGACCATCGCCGTCAATCGCTTTCGCTGGGAGGCCGCCGACGCGGGCCATGAGCGGGTGCGAGCGGCCATTCAACTGGGCGGGGTCCTGGCGGTGCGTGCCCGCAACCTGCGGCCGGAGGCCAAGGATGCCGTGGTCCAGCTCCTGGCAGTCACCTTCGATCCGGGCGAAGCCCCCGGCGGGATAATCACCTTCGCCTTCGCCGACGGCGCCGATCTGGCGGCCGAGGTCGAATGTATCGACGCGGCCCTGGCCGATCTCTCCACGCCCTGGACGACCCCCAGTTCGCCGGAGCATGATAGCTAGTAGCCATGCGCCGTTTCGATTTTTTAGCTCCCGATTTCGCGTCCCGGTTTGAGGCGTTTCTGGCTGAGCCGCGAGGCGCGCCCGCCGACGTCGACGGAGCCGTGGTTCGGGTGATCGAGGCGGTGCGCGAGGAGGGCGTGGCGGCGCTGATCCGTTTCTCCCATGATTTTGACAGGTTCGACCTGACGCTTGAGACTCTACAGGTTTCGCCCGAAGAGATCGAAGCCGGCGCGGCGCTATGCCCCCCTGACGTTCGAGCCGCCATCGCCTTTGCCGCCCACCGTATCGGCGCCTATCACGAACGGCTGCGGCCCGCCGACGGCGCCTTCACCGATGAACTCGGAGTCGAGCTCGGCTGGCGCTGGACCGCGCTTGAAGCCGTGGGAATCTATGTGCCGGGCGGACGCGCCGCCTATCCGTCAACCGTGCTGATGAACGCGGTTCCCGCCCGCATCGCTGGGGTGAAACGCATAGCCATGGTCACCCCGCCGGGCGGGGTGAAGCCCGCCGTCCTGGCCGCCGCCGTCGAAGCCGGCGTCACCGAGATCTGGCGGGTCGGGGGGGCTCAGGCCGTGGCGGCCCTGGCCTATGGCGCCGGTCCGATCCACCCCGTGGACAAGATCGTCGGCCCCGGCAACGCTTATGTCACCGCCGCCAAGCGCCGGGTCTATGGCGTGGTGGGAATCGATGCCCTGGCGGGTCCGTCGGAAGTGGTGGTGGTGGCGGACGACGCCAATGACCCGGCCTGGATCGCCGCCGACCTGCTGGCGCAGGCCGAACATGACCCGGATGCTCAGTCTATTCTGATCACCGACAACGCGGGGTTCGCCGACGCGGTGGTCGAAGCGATCGCCGCCGCGCTGAAAACCCTGCCGACCGCCTCGGCCGCCTCGGCCGCCTCGGCCTCCTGGCGGGACCATGGCGCGGTGGTCATCGCCCCCCTGAGCCAGTCACCGTCCTTGGTGAACCAGATCGCGCCGGAGCATGTGGAATTCGCCACCGAGAGCCCCGAGCGCCTGGCCGATGGCGTGCTGCATGCCGGCGCGATCTTCCTGGGACGGTATACCCCGGAGGCGATCGGCGATTATGTGGGAGGCTCCAACCATGTCCTCCCCACCAGCCGCGCGGCTCGCTTTTCGTCCGGCCTTTCAACCATCGATTT
>JAYTXV010000504.1:0-4554 GCA_043742805.1 Caulobacteraceae bacterium
TCACGGTATCGGCCGCTACGAGGGCCTAAAGACCCTTGAGGTGATGGAGGCGCCCCACGATTGCCTGGAGCTGCACTACGCGGCCGAGTCCAAACTGTACCTGCCGGTTGAGAACATCGATCTGATCACGCGCTACGGCGCCGACGGGGAGGGGGCCCAGCTTGATCGCCTTGGCGGCGCCGCCTGGCAGTCGCGCAAGGCCAAGGCTAAGGAGAAGCTGCGCGACATGGCCGAGGGCCTGATCGCCATCGCCGCCGCCCGAGCTACGAAAAGCGTCGAGGAAGTGGACCCGCCGCACGGCCTGTTCGATGAGTTCTGCGCGCGCTTCCCCTACGACGAGACCGACGACCAACTGAACGCCATTCACGACGTGCTGGCCGACCTGGCGTCCGGTCGGCCGATGGACCGGCTGATCTGCGGCGACGTGGGCTTCGGCAAGACCGAGGTTGCGCTGCGAGCGGCCTTTGTGATGGCCATGAGCGGGCGCCAGGTGGTTCTGGTCTGTCCGACAACCTTGTTGGCGCGTCAGCACTATTCGACGTTCACCAAACGGTTCCAGGGCTGGCCGGTGCGGGTCCGGCGGCTGTCGAGGCTGGTGCCGGTCGCGGAGGCCAACGAAACCCGCGCGGGGCTGGCCAGGGGAGAGATCGAGATCGTCATCGGCACCCATGCGGTGCTGTCCAAACAAGTGGCGTTCAAGGACCTGGGGCTGGTTATCGTCGACGAGGAGCAGCACTTCGGAGTCAAGCACAAAGAGGCTCTGAAGGCCCTGCGCGCCGAGGTGCATATGCTGACCCTGACGGCGACGCCGATCCCGCGCACCTTGCAGATGGCCCTTTCCGGAATTCGCGAGATGTCGATCATCGCCACTCCGCCGGTCGACCGGCTGGCGGTGCGCACCTACGTCACGCCCTGGGATCCCGTGTCGATCCGCGAAGCGCTGCTGCGTGAGAAATATCGCGGCGGTCAGGCTTACTATGTGGCGCCGCGCCTGAAGGATCTGCCGGATCTGGAAAAATTCCTGACCGAACAGGTTCCGGAGATAAAATATGTCGTCGGACACGGCCAACTGGCGCCGACCCAGTTGGAAGATGTGATGACCGCCTTTTACGACGGCCGATACGACGTGCTGCTATCCACGACCATCGTCGAGTCGGGCCTGGACGTGCCAACTGCAAACACCCTGATCGTCCACCGGGCCGACATGTTCGGCCTCTCCCAACTCTATCAGCTGCGGGGCAGGGTGGGTCGGGCCAAGGCCCGCGCCTACGCCTATCTGACCACGCCCTATGGGCGGCCGATCACTCCGCTAGCGGAAAAACGCCTGCACGTTCTGCAATCGCTCGACAGCCTGGGCGCGGGCTTCCAATTGGCCA
Source organism: Caulobacteraceae bacterium (assembly GCA_043742805.1). Lineage (GTDB taxonomy): Bacteria > Pseudomonadota > Alphaproteobacteria > Caulobacterales > Caulobacteraceae > Acaudatibacter. Next base: position 1,377 of record JAYTXV010000504.1, read on the forward strand.
GCCACGACCTCGATATCCGGGGCGGCGGCAATCTTCTGGGTGACGAACAGTCGGGCCATATCCGCGAGATCGGCGTCGAACTCTACCAGCAGATGCTTGAAGACGCGGTGGCTGAACTGAAGGCCAAACCCAACGTCGATGGGGAGCGGGACCTGTCTCTCGACCGGGGGTGGTCGCCACAGATCAACACCGGCGCGGCGGTACTTATACCCGAGGCCTATGTCCCGGACCTGAATGTGCGCCTGGCCCTCTATCGCCGATTGTCCGAAGCGGAACGTTCGGATGACCGCGAAGCCCTGGCCGCCGAACTCATCGACCGGTTCGGCCCCCTACCGGATGAGGCCGATCATCTGTTGAAGGTCGTGGCGATCAAGGGGCTCTGCCGCGAAGCCAATGTGTCGAAGATTGATGTCGGTCCGAAGGGCGCCGTGGTGAGCTTCCGCGCCGATCACTTCGCCCATCCCGCCGGACTTCTGGCTTTTGTGCAGCGCAATGCCCAGGTCTGGCGGCTACGCCCAGACCAGAAGATGGTGATCAAGGGCGAGTGGGAAACCCCGGAGGAGCGGCTCGGCGCGGCCGAGAAAATCCTCAAGGAACTGGCCAATCTCGCCAAGGGGCCGGCCGCCGCGCCGCAGCTGTCACCCTGGGCGCCACCACTCCCCCCGCCGCCACCGCCGCCACCGCCTAAGCGCGTGGTTGTAAAGCCGAGGCCGGGCGTCGGATCGCGACCCGGTTTCCGCCGCGGCTTCTAGCCCAGACCACGCTAACAGCCCGCCGTTGGCGGTTCTGCGATCGGATCGGCTGGAATGTATTTCTCGACGAAGGCAACTGAGACCTTGAGCATCGAATTAAGGTCCGGCAAGCCAGCCGTCACTGCCAAGCTCGTCCTTGGCGACAAGGGCGAGCGCGCCAGTATCTGAATACTAAAGGTAGAAGCCGATAACAATATACATAACACTAATATCCATATCGGTATTGTATCAATCTAAGTCATAGTTGCCGCTACGCACGGATTATTAGATTTAGCCGCTAAAACATCCAAACCACTGATCACCGATCTTTGCGGCTCCAAACTGCCCAGCCGGCCACTAGTTGGCGACCGTTGATTTCGCGGACCGCGCCGCCTCAAGCAACCCTCGCGCTCGCAACCACATTTCCAAGTTCTGCGTGATTATCATCGCCCCTAATAACAGCAAGAGGGCGTCGGTGATCGCTATCGCTGGAACGCCGAGCGACACACGGCCTTGCAGAGCGGATTCACGCAGCACCATCCGAATGGCCAGGATCACGACAATGAAGACGACGCCAACCACCGATGCGCGGGATGTGACAGCATGGGTCTCTGGATCAACCTCAATGCGCATGAAACGGCCCCTTTGCCAGCCAAGACCCGCGCCGACCGCCATCGAGATGAAAAACAGACCGATGCTCACCGCGGTCAGAGGCGCTGGCGAGGCCGCGAGGCTGGCGGCAATGATCAGGGCGAAAAGCGTCGGTCGTACCCAAAGTCGTTCCATTTGCAGCTTTTGCGGTCGGCGGTTGCGCCAAATAACGATCGCCACGCCGACCGCAATGGCGATGATTGAGGCATAGAGCTGCGCTGCGCCGCCGCCTTGAGTGTCTGGTCCCACGATCAGCCCCCCAAAGGCGCTTCAGAGCATAAACAAAATAACGCTCAACGCCCGCAACCGAAAGACAGTCGGCTCTTGCATGACGATAGGGGAGGGGCTGTGTGTTAAAAGCAGTCAAAACACTGAAGAGGAAACCCCATCATGAGCCAAGGACCGCTGTCGGGCCTCAAGGTCCTGGAATTCGCCGGCATCGGGCCGGGTCCGTTCTGCGGCATGCTGCTGTCTGACCTCGGCGCCGACGTGGTGCGCATCGACCGCAAAGGCCCTGGACGCGCCGCCAAGACCGACATCACCGCTCGTGGCCGCAAGTCGGTGGCGCTCGACCTGAAATCGGCGGCTGCAGTGGAGGCCTGTCTCAAGCTGATGGAAAACGCCGACGCGGTTTTCGAAGGTTTCCGACCAGGGGTGATGGAACGGCTAGGCCTTGGACCCGACGTCGCCCTGGCGCGCAACCCAAAGCTGGTGTTCGGCCGGATGACCGGCTGGGGACAGACCGGGCCCTACGCGCAGGCGGCTGGCCATGACATGAACTATATCGCCATCAGCGGCGCCCTTGGGGCGATCGGCACGGCGGAAAAGCCCATCCCTCCACTCAATCTGGTGGGCGACTTCGGCGGCGGCGCGCTTTATCTGGCGTTCGGCTTGCTGGCGGGTGTGATCCACGCCCGGGCCACCGGCCAGGGCCAGGTGATTGATTGCGCGATGAGCGACGGGGCCGCCTCGCTGATGGCCATGTTCTATGGGTTCAAGGCGGCTGGGGCCTGGAGCGACACGCGCCGTTCTAACCTGCTCGACGGTGGGGCTCACTTCTACGACACCTACCAGTGCGCCGACGGCAAATGGATCGCCATCGGGTCGATCGAGCCGCAGTTCTATGCACTGCTGCTTGAGAAGACCGGCATCGACGATCCAGCCTTCAAGGCGCAGATGGACCGTTCCCAGTGGCCGTCTCTGCGCGAAAAACTGGCGGCCGCGATTGCCGACAAGACGCGCGAAGAATGGTGCGAGATCATGGCCGGCACCGACGTTTGTTTCGGACCGGTGCTGAGCCTTGATGAAGCGCCGCGCCATGTCCACAACGTGGCGCGCCAGACCTTCGTCGAGATCGACGGCGTGATCCAACCAGCGCCGGCGCCGAGGTTTTCCGCCACACCGGGCGCCATCGCGGGACCGCCGCCGGCCATCGGCGCGCACAACCGTACAGCCCTGGAAAGTTGGGGATTTTCCGCCACCGATATTCACACGCTGGAGGGTTCTGGCGCTATTTAAACAAACCGTAATTTACTGTTCATCTCCGGTTCAGGCGTGTGATCTTAGACGAGAGGTGTTGATTGCCGCCGCGCTTTCCCGTCCCTCGCTAAGGCGGCGTCAACCAGGATCAGTAATCCTGGCGGCGCGTCGTTCCCCCCAACGGCGCGCCGCGCTCTGTTTGAACGTATTCATGACCCGGTTGTCGGTTTTCGAACCCACACGGAAACAACCGGTCCGGTGGTCTCGATGTGAAGCACTTCAAGGCCCGCTTCGTTGGCGAAGTGAGGGATATCGAT
>JAYTXV010000505.1:0-3271 GCA_043742805.1 Caulobacteraceae bacterium
TTGAGGTCCTCGGTTTTGAACCCCGCCACGGCGATCTCGATACGATAGGCGTTCTCGCCCGTCCGCTCGATATTGTAGGGGGGGTAGCCGCTGGAGGCCTCGGTGCTGGCCGAATCCAGCAAGTCGGCAAGGCGGTCGAAGCCCACGACTGAGCGATAGAGGGGGGTAAGATCAACGGTTCTCATGGTCGGCATCCTTCTAGAATTGAAGCAAGGTTGCATTGGGAGCGGGCCGTCACGAGCCGAATCTGGCCTCGCGGGTGACCCGGAAGGCCCGGAAATCCAGCGCCTTCCGATCATAGATTGGAAGCGTGAAGGGGGGTGTCAAGACCCTGAAAACACTCGGTCTGAACCATGTTCACTTGCCTCGGCGACGGCCTCGGGTTATGGCTCTCAACACGCCAATACATCAGCGCCAACCTCTCAAGGACACCATAAATCCATGGCTACGCTCCAGGACCTGACCGATCGCATGAAGACCGCCGTGGGCGCCGACTCGGGCCTCGGCAAGACGCTGAAATTCAACCTGAAGTCCGATGGTGTGATCCTCATCGACGGTGGCTCGGTCACCAACGAAGATAAGCCCGCCGATCTGACCATCACAATTTCCAAGGATGACCTGGTCGCGCTGGGCGAGGGCAAGCTCGACGCCATGAGCGCCGTGATGGGTGGCAAGATGCAACTTTCCGACATGGGCCTGGCCATGGGCCTGCAGGGCAAGATGACCGCCCTGTTCTCGAAGATGGCCTAAGGCGGTTTTGGGGGCGGCTTTGGCGTCGGCCTCGGCCGACTCCGCGCCGCTGTTCGGGACGGCTCTGGCGCCCGTTCCCGAGGGCGCGGCGGCCCAGTGGTTCAAGGGGGCGGACGGCACGCGCCTGCGGGGCGCTCTGTTTTTCCCGACGCGCTTGCCGCGCGGCTCGGTGATTGTCAGCCCGGGCCGCACCGAACCGATAGAGAAATATTTCGAGGTGGCCGAGCGGCTGACCGAGCGCGGCTTTGCCGTGCTGGTCCATGACTGGCGAGGCCAGGGTCTGGCGGACCGGCTGCTGCACGACCGTCTGCTGGGGCACGCGGCGGGGCACGCTGACTTCCTCAGCGACTACAGGGCGTTGATCGACAATTTCGAGGCTCGCCTTCCAAGGCCATGGATCGCGCTGGGCCATTCGATGGGCGGGTGCCTGACGCTTCTTGCCATGGCCCAGGGCCAAGTGGGTATTTCCGCAGCCATTCTGTCCGCGCCGATGCTGGGCCTGCGCACCGGTTCGGTTCCCCGGCCGGTGGCGCGTCTACTGGCTTCGGTGTCCACGGCGTTCGGCCAGGGCGGACGGCCCACCCCAGGCCCGGCGCCCTCAACCCCCACGCCGTTCGAAGCCAATGTCCTGACCCACGATCGCGCCCGCTACGAGCGCAACGAGGCTCAGATCACCGCGCACCCGGATCTTAAACTTGGCGGCCCAACCTGGGGCTGGCTGCGGTTCGCGTTTTCCGCCACCGCGATTCTGGCCAAGGGCGCCGGCGTCCCGACGCTGGCGACGCCGGTCACCGTGGTCGCCGCCGGCGATGACCTGCTGGTCGACAACGGCGCGCTTGAGGCGGTCACCGCGCGCCTACGGCGCGGGCGCTATGTTGAAATCCCCGGCGCCTACCACGAAATCCTCCAGGAGACCGACGACGTCCAGGCGGTGTTCTGGCGCGAGTTCGACGCTCTGGCGGATCAGGTAGCGCCCGACTGAGTTAAAGTCTCTGGCGGTGAAGTCGTACCGCAAAGCTGGAGTCCCCATCCCCCTCTTCGGGCGGATTTCCCCCAACAGGGGAAGAGAAACGCCCTTCTCCTCCCCTGTTGGGCGAGGGGGCGTCGGCCGGATCGACCTGCCCGGCTTCTTCTCTATATCGACAGGAGCGGCAGCGCTTCGTCCAGAAGCGCTCGGTCGCCGACCAGAACGGCGCCGCCGCCAAACCGGCCCATCGGCTGGCCTGCCCAGTCCGTCACCATGCCGCCTGCGCCTTCCAGAACGGGAATCGCCGCCTCGATATCCCAGCTTTTCAGGCCTGCCTCGATCACCATGTCGACGGTGCCGGCGGCGACCATGGCGTAGGCGTAGGCGTCGCAGCCGAAGCGCACCAGCTGCGCGGCGGCGCGCACCCGGGCCCAGGCCGCAAGTTCGGCGTCGCTGAACGTGGCCAGGGGATCGGTAGTGGCGACGATGGCGCGGTTCAGGGGGACGCCTTTGCGTGTGACCAAGGGCCTGCCGCTCCCCCGGCTCAGCAACCGTGAGCCGCCCGCGTGGCCGATGAAGATTTCGCCGATGAACGGCTGGCCGATGGATCCGAGCACGGGCCGACCCTGGTGTCTGAGGCCGATCAGGGTGGTCCACACCGGTAGGCCGGCGATGAAGGCGCGAGTGCCGTCGATCGGATCCAGCACCCAGACGAACTCGGCGTTCGGCCGATCTGCGCCATATTCCTCGCCGATCACGCCGTGATCAGGCCAGTGCTTTTCGATCAGGGCCCGGATCGTCGCCTCCGCTCCGCGATCGGCGGCCGTCACCGGGTCGAAACCGCTCGCGCCGCCCTTGTCCTCCAGCCCGTTTTCCACGCGAAACAGGGGCAGGATCACCTTGCCCGAGGCTCGGTTGAGCTCCACCAGAAAGGTGTCGAGGGCGTCGAGATTCGGCGGCTGGGTCATGGCCGGGACCCATAGCCCATGGCCCGCCCGACCGCCAAGGCGCGGCCCGTTGCGCGCGCGCGGCTCCTCGGCCTAGTAGGGCTATGGCCAAGTCTCGCTCGCCACTGATCCAGACGATGGTTTGGCGCCTGGAGGCCCTGGGATTTGACCTGTTCACGGTCCTGGCCCGGAGCTTGCCGCTGGAGGCCTGGTCGAGTCTGGGCGGCGCCCTGTTCCAATGGCTGGGGCCGCTGACCAGCGCCCACCGGACCGCCCGCCGCGGGCTGACCCTGGCCTACCCCGACAAGCCCGAATCCCAGATCGCCGGGATTCTTTGCGCTCAGTGGAACAATTTCGGGCGCTACATCGCCGAGTTCCCGGTCCTGGATCGATTGACGCCAGCCAGCGGTCGCGTGGATTTGACCGACGCCTGGCGGCTAAAGGCGATCGCCGCCGCCGGGCGGCCGGTGGTGCTGATTTCAGGCCATCTGTCGAACATGGAGATCATGGCCGCCGCCATCGTCGAGGCCGGCATCGACTGCGAGGTCACCTATCGCGCCGCCAACAATCCGTACGTCGACGCCCGCATCAAGCGGAGCCGGTTCGC
>JAYTXV010000506.1:0-5150 GCA_043742805.1 Caulobacteraceae bacterium
CCAGGCGCCGAAATAGGCGTTGGAGCGGGCCAGTTCGTTCTTGATGTAGATGTCGGCCAGCTTGTGCTTGATGGCCTGATAGCTGCCGATCTGGCGGCCGAACGCATAGCGCTCCAGCGCATAGGCTTTGGCCATCTCCAGAGCCCGGTCGGCGCCGCCCACCTGTTCGAAGGCCAGCAGCACGGCCGCCCGGTTCAGCACCGCTTCGGCCATGCTTAGGCCCTCGCCGGCCTCGCCTAGGCGCTCGGCCGCCGCGCCGCTGAAATGCAGCCTCGCCGCGCCCCGGGTGGGATCGAGGGTCTGAAGCACCTCCCGCGTCACGCCCTCGTCGTCGAGATCGACCAGATAGAGGGCCGTCTGGCCGGCTTCCCGCGCGAGCACCACCGCCAGGTTGGCCACCTCGCCGTCGGTGACGGGAATCTTCACGCCGGTCAGCTTGCCGCTTTCCACCCGCGCCTGGACCTGGGCGTCGGTCAGCACGCCGGGGCGTTCGACGGTGGCGAAACAGCCGATCACTTCGCCGGCCGCGATCTTCGGCAGCCACTTGGCTTTCTGCTCTTGCGACCCGGCCAGCATCAGCGCCTCGGCGACGAAATACACGGTCGAAGCGAACGGGATCGGGGCCAGCGATCGGCCGAGCTCCTCGGCGATGGCGCAAAGTTCGATGCCGCCCAGGCCCTGTCCGCCGAATTCCTCGGGGATCGCGGCGCCCAGCCAGCCTTGGGCCGCCACGGCCTTCCACAGGCCGGCGTCATAAGACTTGGTCGGGTCGTCCAGCACGCCGCGCACCACCGTCACCGGACAGCGGGCGTCGAGGAACTTGCGCGCCTCGGTCTTGAGGAACTTCTGGTCGTCGGAAAAATCGAAATCCATGGCGCGGCGCCCTCCTCAGCTTTGTCGGTGAAGCCAAGGTAGCGGTCTTTCGCGCCGGGGGAAACGTGACGGTAGGGCAAGTTTTGGACGGTGCGTGGTGATTTTCGCTTCTGCCAATTCATATGGCCATAAACCTATTGACTTGGTCCCGTGAAAAATTTAGCTCTGTTACATATAGTCAATTTTATTCACAACGGCATATTAAATGAATAGTAAACCAGTTTTACAGCGTGATTTTCGCTGTCAAGCGTCTATTCTGACGATAGCCGCACTAATTTTGACCAGTTCAGTGAGTTATGCGGCGCCACCACCTGTAACAAGTCATGCCAGTGACATTATCGTTAGTGTAAACGTTGTGCCGCTAATTTCTGGGTCTCTGGGTCTGTTTGCACATTCTGCCGCTACCTCAACAAGGTGGCAGCCAAATTACAACATCACAACTACGTTTGCGACCGCCGCGGCGTCAGGTGGCGCAACTGTCATCGGTAAGCCTGATGTTATTTTTGGAACGGGGCTCAAGCTCAGTAGTAAAATCTTGACGGCCAGCGCCTCAGGCGGCCCGCTACACACATCCGCGTCGGCAAGCGTCGGAGATCTCTCTCTGAACCTTAAGCTAAAAGGCGCTGATCTGATCACACTCGGAGGTTCGAATTACACCATAATTTCTACTTCAACCGCCAATAAATCCTTGCGGGGCGTTCTAACGGCTTCGGGAACATCGTCTATCGCGGGGCTGAAGCTAAACATTCTTGGTCAGACTATAGATTTGAGCGCGTATGCGAATGCTGCGCCTAATACAATCGTTCCAATTAGCGGCATCGCAGGTCTTATCGTAACGATCAACAAACAGACAGTTGGCCAAGCGGCCCATATGATTAACATCTTGACCGATGCCATCGATATTAATTTCACTAACTTGCATCTCACTGGTCTGCCATTAACCAATGCCGTGAACGGTGACATTATCGTGGGCGAATCCTTTGCCCAAGTCCCTGAACCAGCCATCTGGGCCGAGTTGTTGATCGGGATGGGTGTGCTTGGTGGTCTGGCACGCGGTCGGCGACGCGCGCGGCCGGCGGTCTGAAATAAAAACAACCGGCATGACGGCGACCACCGGGTCGCCGTCCCGCGGAAAGACAACGACATTGGTGTCGGGCCTGGAGGTCACGGCTAAAGGCCGGCACGCTCCGAGATCGATTTAACGTCTCGCCGTTCGACTTGTGTCGGCCGAGGCAGTTCCGTCAGTTATGCCAGCATCGCCGCGACCGTATGATGGTCACCTCGACATCCCCTTCATAGGCCACTTCCTTGGGGAGGCACGCGGCCTCGCTGTCGCCGCTTCGGAAGGTCCGGCCGGCTACGATGGTAATCGCTGGTCTGCAGCTCGGTGATGACGGATAAATGCGGCCACCCAACAACCCGGGCCATGACGCCCGCCTGGGTCGATTACGGACTAGCCAAATCCTGCTCGCTCACCCAAATGCAGAGGTGAGACCGATCGCGCCAAAAGTAAAATCCCAGGGAACCCAGACCATGACCGACTCCACCGAATACGTCCCGCCGAAGGTCTGGACCTGGAACAAGGATAATGGCGGCCGGTTCGCCAATATCAACCGCCCGATCGCCGGCCCGACCCACGACAAGGAACTGCCGATCGGCCGCCATCCGTTTCAGCTCTATTCGCTGGCCACGCCCAATGGGGTGAAGGTGACGGTGATGTTCGAGGAGCTGCTGGCCCTGGGTCACACCGGCGCCGAATACGATGCTTGGCTGATCAGGATCAACGAAGGCGACCAGTTCGGCAGCGGCTTTGTCGGCGTGAATCCCAATTCCAAGATTCCGGCCCTGATGGACCACAGCGGCCCGACCCCGATCCGCATCTTCGAATCCGGCGCCATGCTTCTGCACCTGGCCGAAAAGTTCGGCGCCTTCCTGCCGACCGCGCCCGCCGCCCGCGCCGAATGCCTGTCGTGGCTGTTCTGGCAGATGGGCAGCGCGCCCTATCTGGGCGGCGGCTTTGGCCACTTCTACGCCTACGCGCCGACCAAGATCGAATACGCCATCGACCGCTTTGCCATGGAGACCAAGCGCCAGCTTGACGTGCTCGACCGCCGCCTGGCCGAGGCGCCCTATCTGGCCGGCGAAGACTATACCATCGCCGACATAGCCGTCTGGCCCTGGTACGGCGCCCTGGCCAAGGGCCTGCTCTATGAGGGCGGTGAATTCCTGGACGTGCAGTCCTACAAGAACCTCCACCGCTGGACCGACCAGATCGCCGAACGCCCGGCGGTCCAGCGCGGACGCATGGTCAACCGCCCCTTCGGCGATCTCTCCAGCCAACTGTGGGAACGCCACGAGGCCAGCGACTTCGACACCAAGACGGCTGACAAGCTGGCGGAGGCGGCGGGGTAGGGGGCCGAACGATAGCGCGCTCAGCGTTGCCGCCCTGCTCCAGAAACTCACTGACCGTTCGCCCTCGAGGCTTGGCGTGAAGCGCTGGACATTGCCTTCAGCAATCGGGCCCGCCGGCAAGGTCGTGCTTCCGCCGGAAGCTTTACCCTCATGGCGACCGGTCAGGATTTATTAAAACGGGGTTGGTCCACGCCGTCCTTTGATGCGACTAACACGCGTTGGCTAGCGCCGAATCTATGACCCTGGAGGCAATTCATGCAATACGACGACGTCATTCTCGGTCGCAGAAGCATTCGCGGCTACAAGCCCGACCCGGTGCCGCGGGCCTTGATCGAGGAGATCATTGGCCTGGCGATGCGGGCTCCCTCGTCGATGAATACTCAGCCCTGGAACTTCTACATCATCACGGGCGAGCCGCTCGATCGGATCCGCGCGGGCAACACCGAGCGGAACATGGCCGGCGTTGCGCAATCGCGCGAGTTCCGCACAGGCGATGCCCCGTTCGCGGGGCCGCATCGCGAAAGGCAGATCGGTGTGGCCAAGCAGTTGTTCGCCGCGATGGGAATCGCGCGCGACGACAAGGAAGCGCGCCAGGATTGGGTGCTGCGCGGCTTCCGTCAGTTTGACGCCCCCGTCTGCGTGATCGTGACCTATGACCGCGCGCTGCATGGCATGGACGACGCGCCCTTCGACTGCGGCGCGGTGGCGACCGCCCTGGTCAACGCCGCCTGGTCTCGCGGGCTGGGCGCCGTGATCAACAGCCAAGGCATCATGCAATCACCCGTGGTTCGCGAGCATGCCGGGGTCGCTGAAGATCAGGTGATCATGAAGAGCATCGCACTGGGTTGGCCCGATGAGACCTTCCCGGCCAATGCGGTCGTTTCCGAACGCAAGACGGTGGCTGAGGCCGCTATGTTCGTCGGTTTTGACGACTAGCCGCCGGGTCTGACGGCGTGCGTCTTGGCGGAAATTGGAGTGGCCCAAGAAACCCACCTTTCAACGTGCCTAGCATCAGGCTCCACGAACGGAAAGTTTCGGGCAGGATTCCACCGACCGCCCGCGACCCCAAGTTGAAGTTGGATTGCCAAGGGCTTGGTTTGGCTCGCCGGCAAGACTTTCAGGGCCAAATCTCAAGGGAAGCCAAACGCTGCGGCCGCTCTCAGGGCTTGACCAGCATCTTGCCGATGTTGCCGCCTTCGAACAGCTTGCGCAGAGCGGTGGGGAAGTTATCGATGCCTGTCTCAACCTGTTCCAGCATCTTCAGTCGCCCCTCCGAGAGCCACAAGGCAAGTTGCGCGTAGGCCTTCGGGTATTCGGCCGTGAAGTGCATCACCGTGAAACCTTCCATCTTGGCATAGCGTTCAGCGAGGCGAAGATAGAGGATAGGTCCGCGTACACGCGGATGATCATTGTACTGCGAGATGGCGCCGCAGATCACGATGCGGCCGCGCTCGGCGATATTGTCCAGCGCGATGTCGAGTAGCTCGCCGCCGACGTTGTCGAAAAAGACATCCACGCCGTTGGGAGCAAGGACCTTGAGCCGCGCCGCGACATCCTCGCCCTTGTAGTCGATAGCCGCGTCGAACCCGAGGGTCTCCGTCAGGACCGCAGTCTTCGCCGGCCCACCGGCGAGACCGATCACCCTCGCTCCGGCGATCTTGGCGATCTGACCGGCAATCGAACCCACCGCTCCAGCGGCGCCGGACACCAGCACAATGTCGCCTTCCTTGACCTTGGCGACGTCGAGGATGCCGAAATAGGCGGTAACCCCCGTGGTCAGGCCGAGCGCGCCCAGCCATGTGCTGAGCGGCAGCGAATCGTCGATCTTGCGTAGCATCGCCGCCGGCATCGTCGGATGGCTCTGG
>JAYTXV010000507.1:0-20331 GCA_043742805.1 Caulobacteraceae bacterium
GACCCAGGTTGGCCATCACTTCCCGCGCGTCCAGAGCCTTGGCGTCGCCCGTGGGCTTGGGTCCGTGGCTCATGACGATTTCGGCGCTGGCCTCGAACTTTTCCACGGTCGAGACCGTGGCGGTATCGCCCCAGAAGGGGTCACCCCAGAGCGGACCCCAACCTCGCCAGCCATAGCCGCGGCCATAGAAGCTCCAATACGGCCGGAAATAGCCGTAGGCGTAGCTCGGACCATAGAACGGGTCGCTGTCGACATAGGTGCGCTTGTCGCGCTCGGTGTGGCGATCAACCGTTTCAAACCAGTCGTAGCCTTGGGCGACGGTCAATTCCGCAGCCCGGTAGAGAAGGTAGGACTCCACCGTTCCGCGCGACGTCAAAGTGTTGCCCTTGAAGGTGACCTTGTAGTGGTCGGTATCGAGCTTCTGGTCGATGAACCCTCCCGATACCTGGGATCCGCGCTCAAGGGGTTGATAGGGGGTGGCGGTCTCGCAGGCCGACAGGCCAAGTGTCAGACCGACCGCCGCGATTAGAGCCAAAGTCTTTGTTTTCATGGCATTTCCAAATCCCTGCGCCCTAAACACCCAGCGCTTGAGGCGCGAGCAACATTCTAATTTCAACAATCTCTCATGGTCGGGCCGGTCAAGTAAAGCGGGATCAGACCCCGCCGTGAATCAGCACCCAGATCATTTTCCCAAGCGCGCCAAACATCAGCACCCCGGCGGCCAAGGCCTGAATGCCGAACCCGGCGCTACGGGCACCAGCCTCCTTGGCATAGCCGGTCATGTAGAGATAGCGGCCGATGATCCAGACGATCCCCACGCCTGCGGCGACAGCGTCATTCCAATAGAAAGCGAACAGCCAAAGCGACGGCAGAAATATCGGTAGCCATTCTAGCGTATTGGCCTGAACCCGGAACAGACGCTCAAAATCAGGATTGCCGCTTATGGCGGGTGCAGGAACATTGTATTTCGAGCGCGCCCGACCGACCCGCAGGCCCATGACGAAATAGAGCAACAAGGCCAGAATCGTGACAATAGCCACCGGAGTGTGAGTCTGCATTATTATTTCCCTCCCAGGATCCATCCAGTGACAGTTTGGCATGGCGCCGCGCTTTAAGGAAGGCGGCGGTCGCCTCTCCGTGGTTCGGCGGGCCTCGGCGGCGGCCTTCGAGCGCGCCGTGATCCTGCTGGAGGATCAGGCCGCGATCCTGGTGGATGGCCAGGCCACCCTTGACGATTGCGCTCGGATCCTGGGCCTGGCGGCGGGCGACCCTGACGAAGTCCTGGCCACGTTCCCCAGGCTCGACGCAGCCGCTGGCGCCGCCCTGCGGTTGCTGCGTGGGACCGGCGCGCCCTGCGATCTCACCGTGTTATGTCCCGGAGGCGCCATCCACCTCAGCGGCCGGACGGCGGGAGCCCTGGCCATGGTCGCCCTGTCGGTCGAGACGCACGCCGCCCCGCCGGCTTCGACGGCCAAGGCGGCCCTGGCCAGGCAGACCGAGGCCCAGACCCTGATCCTGGACGCCGCCGCCGACGCTGTGGCGCTGTTCGGGTCCGACAGGCGCATGACCTATCACAACGGCGCCTTCGCCGAGCTCTGGGGGCTGGAGCCCGCCTGGCTAGCCGATAGGCCCAGTCACGGCGTCTTGCTCGATCGCCTACGCCAGGACCGGCGACTGCCGGAAGCCGCCGATTATGGGCGGTTCAAGGCGGCGGAACTGATGCGTCACGAACGCCTGGACCCGGCCCCGGAGGCGATCTGGCGCGTGGCCGGAGACCGCACCCTGCGCGTCCTCAGCCTGCCCCACCCGGCCGGAGGGCTCATTCTGATGTTCTCGGATGTAACCCCGGAGCTTCGGCTGCGGAGCCAGTTCAACCAGTTGATCCAGGTCCAGAAGGCCACGCTGGACAAGCTTACCGACGCGGTGGCGGTGTTCGGCGCCGACGGGCGTCTGAAGCTGCACAATGAGGCGTTCCAGACGCTCTGGGCGATCCCGGCGTCCGAGTTGGCGGCGACGCCGGCCTTCGACGACATCGTCGAGCGCTGTGTGCCGCGACTGCACGATCTGGCTTTCTGGCGCGCGCTGAAAGGCCGGATCACCGATCTCGACCCGGGGGTCCGGGGCGTGGCCCTGGGCGAGGTCCTGATCTCCGACGGGCGGCGCATGGCCTGGCAATCGCGGCCGCTGCCGGATGGGGCGACCCTGGTGAGTTTCGTCGATGTCACCGCCACCCGCCGCATCGAGCGCGCGCTGGCCGACCGCGAGGCGGCGCTGGACACCGCCGAGCGGCTGAAGCGGGACTTCGTCGGCAGCGCCTCCTATGAGCTGCGCACCCCGTTGACGACGATCCTCGGCTATGCGGAGCTTCTTGAGGGTGCCGACCAGGCCCTGTCGAAACGGGCGCGCGCCTGGGTGGCGGCGGTGCGCTCGGCCGCCGCCGATCTCGCCCGGTCGGTGGAGGACATTCTGGCCTTCGCCGAGATCGACGCCGGGGAGATGACCCTCAAGCTGTCCGACACCGATATCGCCGCCCTGCTGTCCTTGGCGGCGTCGCGCTGGAAGACGCGCGCGGCCGAGGGCGGTGTCGCTCTGGACCTGATCGTCGGCGATGATCCTGGCGTCATCCTGGCCGACGGGCGCAGTCTGGCGCGGGTGATAGATCATCTGATCGACCACGCCTTGCGCCAGACCCCGCCGGGGGGGCGCGTCACGTTGGCGGCGCGGCGCGCGTTCGGCGAAGTCTGCCTGGAAGTCACCGACACCGGACGGGGCATCCCGTTCCACATCCAGGCCCGCATCTTCGACCGCTTTAGCGGCGAGGAAGGGGCCGGGGCCGGCCTTGGTCCGGCGCTGGTCAAGGCCCTGGTCGAGTTGCACGGCGGCTGGGTCGCGGTCGAAAGCGCTCCCGGGGCTGGAGCCACCTTCACCTGCCACCTGCCCGAGGGTGGCCAAGGCCCGATGGAAGGCGCGCCGACTCTTGCCGGACGAGGCGAAAGCCGTTCCTAGTGGATCGCAAAACACCACCATCGAATTCAACCGAAGGACGGCGGAAATGACCGGTATCGTGAAGATCGAGGACGTGGGTCACGTCAGGACCATCACCCTCAATCGCCCGGACAAGAAGAACGCGCTCAGCGACGAACTGGCCTGGGGCGTGGTCGCCGCGGTCGAGGCGGCCGCCCAGGTCGACGACGTCTGGGTGATCGCGATCACCGGGTCGGGAGACTCCTTCTGCGCCGGACTCGACCTTTCGGGGGCTGAACGGTCTTCGCCCCTATCGCCGCAGTCGGCCCAGCTGGACGATATCCATTGGGTCGGCCAATTCCTGCTGGCGATCCGCAAGCGATGCGACAAGCCCGTCGTAGGCGGAATCAACGGCGTCGCGGTGGGGGCTGGCCTCGGCCTTGCCATGGCCACTGATGTGCGGCTGGTGTCGCGAGATGCTCGCTTGATGGCAGGTTACACCCGCATTGGCGGCTCCCCGGACGCGGGCCTGACCATCACCCTGCCCCAGGCCATGGGCTATGAACGCGCGATGCGGTTCATGATGGAAAACCGCACCGTCATGGGCGACGAGGCCGTGGCCCTGGGCATGGCCGGGTAGGTCGTGGCCGACGTGGATTTCACCGCCCGGCTCGCCGCTTACTGCCAGCAATTGTGCGAGTGGTCGCCGATCACCCTGCGGCTGCTTAAGCGAGGGATGGTCAAATCGATGGAGACCACCGACCTGGAAACCCAGCTGCGCTATGAAGTGACCAATATCCGCATCGCTTTTTCCAGTGAGGACGCCAAGGAAGCTCGCAAGGCCTTCTTTGAAAAGCGCAAGCCAGTGTTCAGCGGCCGGTGACTCCGGCTAGGCCGCGCACTTTGTAGATCGTCAGGACATCCCCTGGCTTCGACAGGGTCCGGAGCCATGCCGGGGCGGGATCCTTGCGCAGGCGCTGGCCGAAGCTGCCCGGATCCAGGAACGTCGGATAGGTCGCGCAATCGACCACGTAGTCCGCACCCAGGGCCCGAACGCGGGACTCCGCCAGAGACGGCGGGGCGTTGAAGGCTTGATGGGCGGCCAGGATTTTCAGGGATAGACGGTGATAGGGCGCAACCACCACGGAATGGTGGGTGAAGGCCAGAACGTAAGGACCCGAGTCCGGGGCCGAGAGCACGACGCCCCTGGGCAGCGCGGCGAGCGTTGAATAGGCGCTTTGGCTGAAGCACCTCGGTCCAGGGGATAACGGCGCCTTGACCGGCTTGCCCGCCGTGTCCGCCATCGAGCCGTAGGCCGCCCCGAGCAGCGCCGGTGACAGCATCGCCGCCAGGGCGACACCTGGGATGATCCGGCCCTTTAGCCAACCGTCCGCCAGGAAACCACCTGCGGCGCCCAGGACCGGCATTCCGATCCAGAACACATAGTCCTGCATGCGCCAGGTCAGGTAGGCGGTGATCGACGCCACCACCAGACAGGCGCCGACCAACAGCGTCCCCGTCGTGGGTCGGCGCCGCTCTCGCGTCAAAAGAAACACCGCCGCGCCCAGCCCCAGGGCGGTCATGACGATGGCGATTTCCGCCGCCAGATGCGCCAAGGTGAGCATTCGCGGCAGGGCCTGAATCTCCTGGATATGGTCGAACCAGAACGGTCTCACCCTGGAATCCATCTCGGCGAAGGGGCCCTGAAGACATCGCGGATCAAGGCCGAGATAGGCTGCTCCCGCGGCCGCGCCTGTCGCCGCCAGCAGCGCGAGGCGGACCCAGGCCGGCGCCCGTCCGGCCACCATGCCGGTCAGGGCCAGGCCAAGGCCAGCCGCCGCCAAACCCGCCACGAGGTTCAGAGAGAGGGCGTCGCAGAACGACATCGACCAGCGCCAGGGCGGCGTCTGAACGGCCATGAACACCACCGCGCTAAGAGCCAGGGCCAAGCCGTAGGCCGCTGCCGGGCGCGCCGCGGTTCGGTCCCGCGCCAGGTTCAAGGCATAAGCCACGCCGATCAGGGCCTGGAAGGCCAGGGCCTCAAGCCCGACCGCTAGGCCAAGGCCGGTGGCGACACCCCCAAGCGCGGCCCAGCGCGCCCGGTTCCTGGTCGCCAGGACGCAGGCCAGGGCTGTCACCGTCATGGTGATCTGGATGTTGTGGTGGTCGATCCGGCCCGGGGTGAACTGGCGATAGAGCTGAGTGTTGAACACCAGCAGCAGCGCGGTCAGAAACACCGCCGAGCGTGACCCGAGACTTCGCGCCACAAGCAGAGCCGAGGCCACCGCCGGCAATATCCAGGCCAGCGGCCAAAAGTCGCGCACCGCCCACTCGGCGGTCGCCGGACCCACAAACAGGCGAAGCAGGACCATGGCTCCCGCGAGGCCGCCGTCGAGCAACCTCGACCAATGCAGCCAGGCCCCCTGAGGTGGCTGGATGCGCGGAATGACCTGATCGTACCAGCCACGACCCGCGACCAGATCGCGGACGATCACCAGGCGCATGGCGTCGTCGGTGTCGCCCAGCGGTCGCTGAAGACTATACATCTGGATCAGGATGACGCACACGGTGATCCAGGCGACCAGGGCGGCGGCGAACAACCACCTGGTATTGCTCAGGTTGGGGGACGCCCAGCGGTGCGGCTTCCGCCAAGCGGCGAGCCGCCGGAGGAATGGAGCTCCGCCTGTTGCAACGGGCGCCGAGGTCCTCATAATCAACTCGGGTGCGGAATCTGCCATCGGCGGGTTGGTGCGCTCCTTTCAGATTGGGGTCCGCGAAACAGCGCGGGTTTTGCAGTGGGATTGAAGGTGACGTCAAGCATGGCCGAGAGCATACCGGTCGATAATCTGATCATCGGCGCCGGACCAGCCGGCCTTACCGCCGCCTACACGCTGGCCAAGGCCGGGGCGGAGGTGGTCGTGCTCGAGCAGGACCCTCGCTATGTCGGCGGCATCAGCCGCACCGTGGACTACAAGGGGTTCCTATTCGATATCGGTGGCCACCGGTTTTTTTCCAAATCCAAAGAAGTGGTCGACCTGTGGGACGAAATCCTCCCCGATGATTTCATCGAGCGGCCTCGCCTGTCGCGGATCTACTACGGCGGCAAGTTCTACGCCTATCCGCTCAGGGCCTTTGAGGCGCTGGGAAACCTCGGCCTGATCGAAAGCGCGATCTGCATGGCCTCGTTCGGATGGGCGACGCTGTTTCCGATTCGCGCGCCGAAGACGTTTCACCAGTGGGTGCGTAACCAGTTCGGCGAGCGGCTGTTCAACATCTTCTTCAAGACCTACACCGAAAAGGTCTGGGGCATGTCCTGCGACGAGATTTCCGCCGACTGGGCGGCGCAGCGCATCAAGGGCCTCGACCTCTTCAGCGCCATCATCGATGCTCTGAAGCGATCTTTCAGGGTGCGCCAAGCCGGTGGCGCGGTAGCCAAGACCCTGATCGAATCGTTCCGCTATCCGCGCCGGGGACCCGGCATGATGTGGGACGCCTGCGCCGCTAAGATCCTGGGCTTCGGCGGTCGGGTGATCATGGACACCCGCGTCACCAGCTTGAGCTGGAACGCCGACGCCAGCCTGTGGACGGTCGGCGTTGCGCGGGGCGACGGCGAGGCCCTGACCTATACAGCGCGCAATGTGATCTCCTCGGCGCCTATCCGTGAGCTGGTCCAGGCAATCACCCCGATCCCGGCGGCCTTGCCGAAGGCGAAAGCCCTGAACTACCGAGACTTCCTGACCGTCGTCCTGATCGGCAAGTCGCGCGTGGAAATGCCTGACAACTGGGTCTACGTCCACGACCCCTCGGTCACGGTCGGGCGAGTGCAGAATTTCCGCTCCTGGTCGCCGGAGATGATTCCCGATGGCGTCTCGACCTGCCTGGGGCTGGAATATTTCTGTTTCGAGGGCGACGGCCTTTGGGCCTCCAGCGACGCCGATCTGATCGCCCTGGCCAGCCGAGAGATAGGCAAGATCGGCCTCATGGACCCCGCCGACGTGACCGACGCCTGCGTGGTCAGGCAGCCTAAAGCCTATCCGGTCTATGACGATACCTATCGCGACAATGTGCTGGCCGTGCGCGAGGAACTGGCCAAACTCTATCCCACCCTGCATCTGGTCGGCCGCAACGGCATGCACAAATACAACAACCAGGATCACGCGATGATGACCGGCCTGCTCACCGCCTTGAACATCCTGGGCGGCGAGACGCTTTATGACGTCTGGGATGTCAACGAGGACGCCGAATATGGCGAGGCCGGCGTGTCCGGAGCCAAGGCGGCGCTGGCCAGTGAACGTCTTGTTCCTCGGCGCGCCGGCTAAACCCCCGGCCCGCGCGCGATGATCGTCGAACCGCCCGGCGCCTCGACCCTGTACGAGCGACTGTGGAAGCTTTTCCACGAGTCGTGGAAATACTTTCTGGTCAGCGCCGTCAGTCTTGGCCTGGATCTTGCCGTCTTTTGGACGCTCGTCAACAAGGTGGGGCTGCACTATCTAACGGCCAATGTGTTCAGCGTCTCGGCGGGCCTGATCATCAACTACGGGCTCAGCATCTCCCTGGTTTTCACCGAGCGCCGGTTGAAGAGCCGGCGGGCCGAATTCATCGGTTTTGTGCTGATCGGGGTCGCCGGGCTCGGGGTCAATGAGGCGTTCATCGCCCTGTTCGTCGGCGTGGTGGGCCTTGGGACTCTGACGGGCAAGATCGCGGCGGCGGGGCTGAGCTTCCTTTTCAATTTCGTTACCCGCAGGGCGCTGCTGTTCTCGGCTACCGATGCTTGAGCGTGTCTGCCGGGGGTGGTTCGATCTGGCGGCCATTCTGCTGGCCCTGGCGATCCTCGCTCTGCCGTCCCGGTGGCTGACCGATCACTTGTTCTTCGACCAGGACCTGCCAGTGCTGGTGGCCATTTTGCTGGCGGCCGGCCTTGGGCGACTGGGTCTGAGCCTGGCCGGCGGGGGAGGATCAGCCCAGGGCTCGACAGTCGATCCGGGGGCCGATCGCCGCTTTCTGGGGCTCGTCCAACCCGGCCTGCTGATAGTGGCGTTGGCCGCCCTATGCGGCATCGTCGCGCTGGCCGGCGCTCATCTGGTCTATGACGACTACGCCTTGTCGCTGGATGAATTCATGGTCCGTTTCGACGGCGCCATCCTGGGGCATGGTGCGCCGCTGGCGCGAACGCCCACCGAATGGCGGCCGTTTGTGGCCGCACTTCAGCCCCAGTTCGTGCGCGTCACCCCCGACGGGGCTTTCTGGTCTTCCACCTATCTGCCCGTAAACGCGGCTCTGCGCGCCATCGCGGGCGGGTTGGACGGCGCGGCGCTGGTCAGTCCGGTATTGGCGGCGGTGTCGATCCTGGCGGTCTTCGCCGTTGGCCGTCACCTTTGGCCGGACCGGCCCCGGGTCGCCTTGATCGCCGCGATACTGCTCGCCACCTCCAGCCAATTCCTGATCACGGCCATGACCACTTACGCCATGACCGCCCACCTCGCCTTCAATCTGGTCTGGCTATGGCTGTTCCTGCGTGGCGGGCGCCTCGGCCATGCCGGCGCCCTCGCCGTCGGTTTCCTGGCCTGCGGTCTTCACCAACTGGTGTTCCATCTACTGTTCGTCGCTCCGTTCGTGCTCCAGCTGGGGCTGGAACGGAGATGGCGAGTGGTGGCGCTCTACGCCGTCGCCTACGCCGGAATCTGCTTGTTCTGGATCGATTACGAAGCCCTGGCCCGGGATTGGGTCGGCGCCGCCGCTCACGCCGCCATCGGGGGCGCCGCCCTTGGACCATCGCTCGGAGTCGGCGGCGGCGCGAGCGGTTTCGTGGCCGAGGCGATGGCGCTGTTGAAGGTGTTCGATCCCGCCCAGATCGGCTTGATGGCCAAGAACCTGGTCCGTTTCGTCACCTGGCAAAACCTCCTGACCCCACCGCTGGTCCTGGCTGGTGGGTTGGCTGCGCTGCGGGCGAAAGGGACGCTTCGATCCCTGATCCTCGGCCTGATGCTGACCACGGCCGCGATGTTCGTCGTGCTGCCCTATCAGGGGCATGGCTGGGGCTACCGCTATCTGCACGGCCTACTGGGATCCATGTGCCTGCTGGCCGCCTGGACCTGGGCGGAACTGACCGAAAATATCGGCGTCGGACAGCGCAGGGCGATGGCTGACCTTTTCCTGGCCGCCGGCGTGGTGTCATCCGGAATTCTGCTGCCCATCCGGGCGATCCAGACTCACGCCTTCGTTCACCCCTATGCCATGGCCGACGCCGCGATCCGGCACGCCGCCGACGACGTGGTTCTCGTGGATGACCGTGCCTCGTTGTTCACCGTCGATCTGGTGCGCAACGACCCCTTGCTGCGCCACCGCCCGCTGGTGCTCCAGCTGGCCGCCTTGAATGCCGCCCAGATTCGCGCCCTGTGCGCCTCTCACACGATTACCGTCTTCGACCGCGCCGACGCCGCGCGTTTTGGGATTCAGACCTTTTTTGAACCGGCGCCATCGCCCGCCACCGCCGCGCGCCGGTCCCTCCTGCGTGGCGCGGTTTGCGGCGCGGTCCGATACCCCATCCGCGACCTCGGTGGACAGCCGCCGTTCCAGATGTTTGGTCCCAAGCTTTGATGGCTTGGTTCACCTTAAGACCATCGCTGGCAGACCACACAAATTTGAGTGGTCTGCCAGACACGACTGCAGTGCACTCCAATTGATGCGGGTTTGTGCAAAGCGCGGACGCACGCCAAACTTTTCGCGGAACAACGGCGCTGACGGCAATGGCGCTTTGCTCTATGTTCCGGCCATGGAGCGCGAAGCTGGCTCGTGGGGTGGGGCACACCGCGCTGTTCGGCTCGGTGGCTCGCGGCGATCAGTGCGCAGATAGCGACATCGACATCCTGGTCGAGGTCGAGCCCGACGCCGGGATCGACCTGTTCGCCTAACTCGATATCGTCCATTTCATCGAAGATCTGTTCACAACCGGAGTGGACGTTGCCAAGAGCCGCCAGCTCAAAACCTTCGGTCGGTCGGGCGCCGAACGCGATCCGGCTATGGCCGAACGGCAGGGTCTACGAGGGTGTTTCCAGGAAGTGGGTGTCGTTGCCGTTGATGATCGACAGCAGGAACCCTCCGAAGGTGGTCTGGACTCCCAAGGTCATCAGCAGCGTGCCGACCACGGCGGGCAGAACCGACGGCGCCCGGGCGAACTCCCGCGCCGACCAGTCGGCGACGACCCAGACCAGATCGGCCAGGCCCAACCCGCCCAGGATCAGGCCAACAACGATGGTGGTTTCCAGCGTGACCCAGCGACCCAGGCCCATGATCCAGGATTGCGGGCGGCGATAGCCCGCGCGGCGGCCATAGAGATGGCTGGCCATGGCCAGGATGCCTGACATATGACCAAGCCCGACCATGGCGCTGGCCAACACCACCCAGTAGTTCCCGAAAAAAATTTCGCGGCCGGGCAGAAGCATGGCGTGGGTGGCTGCGACGGTGAGGATAATCAGGCCGATGAGTGCGCTGACCGCCGCCGGAAACGCGAACAGCCAAGCCGGGCTGAGCATGAACAGATAGCGTAGGTGACGCCAGCCGTCGCGCCACGGACGAAGGTGAGGCGGACGGTTGCGCAGGTCTGGCGACAGGGTCGCGGGCCGTTCGACCACGATCTCGCCCATTAGAGAGGCCTTGATGACCATCTCGCTGGCGAATTCCATGCCGGCGCCGGCCAGCCGCAGGCGGTCGAAACAGGCGCGGGTCAAAGCCCTCAGTCCGCAGTGGGCGTCGCCGGCGCCGGTGTTGAACAGCAGGTTGAGAATGCCGGTCAGGACCGGATTGCCGATATAGCGGTTCTTCCAGGGCATCGCGCCGGGCTTGATGCCGCCCTTGAAGCGGTTGCCCATGCACAGGTCCGCCCCGTCGATCAGGGCGCCGATCATCGGGGTGGCTTCGCGAAAGTCGTAGGAGCCGTCGGCGTCGCCCATTACCAGAAAACGGCCGCGCGCCGCGGTGAACCCGCCCCGGAGCGCCGCGCCATAGCCCTTTTCGGTTACGGCGATCACGCGCGCGCCCAGGCGTTCGGCCAGGTTCTGGCTGCCGTCGGTGCTGCCGTTATCCGCCACGACGATCTCGCCGGTCAGTCCGTAACGGGTGTGGATGTCCGTCAGGGCGTCCCTGATGGTGGCGATACAGGGTTCGAGGCATAGAACCTCATTGAGGCACGGCATCACGAACGAGACACCCACCGTCTCGCTGTCGCTCTTCAAGCGTGATGGGCTGCCGTCGGCCACTTCAATCTCCTCATGGCGTGCGAAACAGGTTTCGTCAGTTCTGACAAGGTCTTGGGCGTGTCAATAGCTGGCCCGGTAGGCATAGGCGATGGCTTCCGCCAGCGGGCTTGGCCACAGCCGGCGAAACATCATCAAGTCCTCCCGTTGACGCACGCCCTCGCGAATCAGCCGGGAGGTGGCGGTCAGGGCGTTGTGCCGCCGACCCACCAGCCGCTCCGGCGCCCGGGCCAGCGCCTGGCCTCGCTCGCCCAGCCTCAACCACGCGTCCCAATCGAGATTTGAACGGAGGTTGTCGGCAAACCGAAAGTCGCCGATCCGGTCGCGGTCGAATGTGACCGACGAACAGGGCAGCGGGTTGCCGAAGGATAGATAGGCCCTCAGCCGAACGCCGCGCGCGACGGTGTGGCCGCCCAGGGTCACGCGCTCCAGCAAGTGCTTGACGAAGCTCAGCTTGGAACCCGTAACTTGGCCGTGGTCATCGACCTCCTGATAGCCGGTGAAACAGGCGACCGCCTCGCGGTGATCGTCCAGCAGACCAAGGCTCCGGACCGCGAAGGTTGGGAAATAGACGTCGTCCTGATGGGCCAGGGTGACGCGGCGCGCTTCGCTGGCCGACATGGCGAAATTCCAGTCGGCGGCGATACCCTCCGACAGGGGATTGACCAGCACCGGCGCGTCGTGGGCCGCCGCCGCATGGTCGATGAAGGCCGAAGGGGTGGAGGTGGTCACTATGATGGTCGACGCTAAGGTCTGGGTTTGCAGGGAACGTAGGCAGCCGTCGAGGAACGGCGAATCGCCATGAGCCATGACGACAAAGGCATGTCGTGGGGTGGTCGGTATGATCATGCGATCAGTAGAGTCCCGCCGCCACCAGAAGCCGCGCGGCGATGGCGTCGATCGGGCGGTTGCGGATCAGCACGCCGGATGTCGCGTAACGCAGGCGCGTCGCCAGGGATCGCCGGGACGACACCAGGGCCTGAACCAGGCTTCTCCTGTCGGGCGCCATCCTGTCTCCGAACGATCGGAGCAGTGCCTCGGCCTGATCGTGGATCGGATAGAATGAACGCGGATCGCGGATCAGTTTGAGCAGATGACGCGACACCTCGCCGATGCGTCGGGTCGACGCCCCGATCGTGTTACCGCTATGCTGACGATACAGAATTCGCGTCTCGTCGTCGTGGATAACGGTTCCCAGGGCCGACACCACCAGGGCGCACCACCAGTCGTGCATAATCGCTCCTGTTCCGGGCGACGCCGAACAGACCAGGCTCCGCGCCTCCGGGTTAATCACCACCGTGTTCCCGTAGGCGATATTCTCGAACAGCAGGTGTTCAAAACGACTGTCGCGGTTGACGGGTGAGGGACCCAGGGGACGGAGGGTTTCGTCGACGCACTGGACGCGCGAGCAATAGAGGCAGGGCTCGGTCGCGGGGGCGCCGGCCAGGACCCCGGTGGCGCGCGCCAGTTTGTCAGGCAACCATACGTCATCCTGATCGCAGAAGGCGTAGTAGTCGAAGCTATCCGGCGCCGTCGCCAGCAGTCGAAGGAAGCTGCTGGCCGGTCCGATGCCGATCCCGCCATCGGCCGGCGCCGCCAAGCGAAGCGGCGCCCGCGCATGGCGCGCCAGAATCTCGCGTGTCCGATCCGACGAACCGTCGTCCCGCACGAAAATCTCGATGGCGACTCCCTCCTGGGCCACGAGGCTGTCGAGTTGCGCCTCCAGATAGGCCTCGCCATTGTAGGTCGACAGCAGTACCGCCACGGTCGGTGTCGTCGGCCTGGCGCTCATGAGGCAAAGGTCACGCCGTCCGTGGCGAAAACGCTGTTCCAGCGTCGCCCGAGGGGCGCCTTCGTCGGCTGGGTGTCGCCAGACGGTGGTTTGCGAGCCAAGATGACGATGTCGTGGGGCGCCAGCGCCTGGACGAACAGTATCTCCAGCCCGGCGTATTCGATCATTTCCACAGTGGAACGGGTGTCGAACACATGCTGGTGTAGGCAGCGGTTCTCGGCGTTGCGGCGTGACCGAGCCTCGAAGGCCTCGATCCCATCGGACCCCGGGTCTCGCGACAGGTCATGGAGGGCGAGGATCTCCTCAAGATGGGTCAGATCGGCCTCGGTCACATTGTTTTCGAAATCGTCGATCATATGACTCAGGGGCGTCACCGGGCGGCGGTGGTCGAAGGTTCCCTCCCCGTGGGGGACGATGATCGCGAACAAACCGCCGGGTCTGACCACCCGAATCCATTCCGCCAGGGCCTTGAGAGGATCGGCGGTGTGCTCGATCATGTGGGACGAGAGTAGGAAGTCGTAGGCGTCCGAGGTCATGGCGCTCAGATCGGTGGCCTCCGCGACGAACTGCCGACCAGGGGGCCTGCGCGGGGAAAAGCGGAAGCTGTCGCCTTCACGAATAACCCCTTCCCAGGTCGTCACCGGGCCGAAGTTGCAATTGTCGATCCGGCCGGCCGCGCCATAGACCGGCAGCAGGCCTCGAGGACCGAAGACAGGGCTGGGGCCGCCGATCTCCAGGCCAGCTTTGCCGTGAAACAGGGCCGGGCCGCCTTTCAACGCCAGGCGTCCAGCGGGGAAAAGCTCTGCCATCACCGCGCGACACAGGCCGGCCAAGCCGCGCGTCCTGAGCACTGAATAGATTTTTCTGATCATGAGGTTGGGATGGATGGGCCGGAGCATCGGATTGAGACCCTTAGGACGCCGCCCGCAATTGGCCAAGCCTGTCGGCGGCGTAGGCGCGTAAAGCCTTCGAACTGACCACCCCCAGCATCATTACGGTAAGGCTGATCGCGCCGAGGATGCAGAGCGCCGCCGGGCGATCGAGCGCTCGCGGATCTATCCATCGCGTCGCGGTGAGCACGCCTCCCAGCAAGGCCACCCGCCCCCAGCCGCTCCAGGCCAGACCGGAGCGTTCCGCTTTCGATAGCCACCGCCGGTGAACGATCGGCGTCCATCCGACCAGAAACAACAGGTTGCCGCCCAGCCAGGTCAGGCCGGCGCCCAGGGCTCCATGGGTGGTCGCCGCCCACCACAATGCCGGAATCCAGAAGACGCCGAAGATCAGATTGCCGATCAGGTGCAATCGCACCGAGCCCAAGGCGTACTGGAGGAAATAGGGCACAAACAGGAACGAACTGACGCCGGCCCCAAGGGCGTAGGCCGACAGCACCGGCGCCAGATGCTCCGCCAGATCGCGATCGCCGGTCCAGGCATAAACGACCATTTCCGGCTGGACGGCGATGGTCCCGGCCAGACCCGCGATCAAGGCGATGATCAGGGCGATCGACAAACGATAGAGATGGGCGAATTCGTCTCGCCGGCCCTGAGCCGCCAGGGCGGTCAGCCGGGGCTGGAAGGCCTGGGCGAACGGCGGCACCACCAGGGCGATCCCCGAGCAGATCGAAACCACCAGGCTGAATCGCCCGAATTCGGCCAGGGGCAGCAGATGCGACAGGGCGAGCTTGTCGGCCTGATTGATCAGGGTGGCGATGGCGGCGCTGGCCGCCAGGGCGGCGGCGAAGCGGAATTCGTTGCTCAGCAGACCCCACCGCGCCTTCTGGCCGGCCGCCGCACCGGGCATGGCCCGGGCCAGGATCACGCGGTAGACGATGGCCTCCGCCAGGGTCATGGCGGCCTGAACGGCGAAGAAGGTCACCGGTGTCGCGGAGATATAAGCCAACGCGGCCACTGACGCGAAGGCGCGCGCCAGAGCACCGATCAGCGAGACGGTATTGGCCGTGGTCTGGTGCTCAAGCCCGACCAGCGCGGTTTGATAGAGGCCCGCCATCCAGCGCGCGGCCATCAGGCAGCCCACCAGTTGCAGGGCGCGGTGAATTTCCCTTGGCGGCAGTTTCGACGCCCCCAGCCAGTGGCCGGCAAGCCAGGGGCTGACCGCCAGGAAGATCGCCGCCGCCGCGAGGCCGCCGGCCAGGAACATCAGCTCCGCCGCCTTGAGCAGGCCCACGGCGTCGCCAGCCTCCAGGGCGCCGGCGCGGTGGCGCGAAAGCTGCCGGGCCACCGCCGGTGAAATCCCCATGTCGAACAGCAGCATCCAACTCTGGAGCACCACATAGAAGCCGAATAGCCCGTAGCCCTCGGCCCCCAGCAGGTGGAGATAGATCGGCACGGCAAGTATGCCGATAGCCGCGATGATCAGGTGGGCGCCGAACCCGAACAGCAGGGTCGGCGCCAGACCTGGACCCGCCGCCGGGCCCGCTTCGGTTGTGTCTGTCGGTTCCGCTTGCAAGCCTGGTTCACGCCTCACGCCGCCAGTATCTAACGCAATTCGCGCCGTCGCGATTGCGTTTTGGCGCGCACTTGGGGCTAAGACAGGGCGATGCACCCTCCCGCCCTAGCCGCGATATGTCGCTGAACGCCACCGTCTTCGCGGTTGTGGTGACCTACAATCCCGATCCGGACCTGATTGAGCATCTCGCGGCCATGAGGCTGCAGATCGCCACGGTCGTGGTCATCGACAACGGCTCCGCCAACGCCGCCGAGGTCGAGCATCAGGCCGCCGCGGCGGGGTGCCGGTATATCGGCAATTCCGCTAATCTCGGCGTCGCGGCCGCGCTCAGTCAAGGCGCCCGGCTGGCGCTGGCGGAGGGGTTCGAGTGGCTGGCCACCTTCGATCAGGACAGCCTGATCGGCCCTGGCGCCATTGCCGGCCTGCTGTCGGTTCACGCCGGTCATCCCAGGCGCGACCGCGTCGCCATCGTGGCCATGAGCCACCGGGATCGCGCCACGGGCCGGGACTATCACCATCCCGAGGACATCATCGAAACCGCGCCCCTGTGGCGGTCTCTGCGGGCCACCATCACCTCCGGCAGCCTGATCCGAACAGAAGTGTTCGCCAAGATCGGGGTGTTCGATGCCGCGCTGTTCATAGATTCGGTGGACCATGATTTCTGTCAGCGCTGTCGTAGGCATGGGTGGTTGGCAATCGAGGGGCGCGAGCAGTTGATGGAGCATTCCATCGGGGCCGTCACCGAGCACAATTTTCTCTGGACCAGAGTCGCATGCACCAACCACTCGCCGCTCAGGCGCTACTATATCACCCGAAACACCTTGGAGATCGTCCGCCGCTACCTGCTGGTCGATCCGCGATGGACCCTCTGCCAGCTGTATTATCTCGTGGCGGGGAATATCCTGATCCTTATCTTCGAAGACCAGCCTGCGGCGAAGGCGAGCGCCATGGCCCAGGGCGCGCTCGACTTTCTGCGCCGTCGATTTGGGCCCCGATAGCGTCATGAGCCCTAGCCTCGACGATCTGTATCGGGAAAAGGGCGCCGGCTATTTTGCCGGGGCTCGCCGCGACTATGTGGCGGAAATGCCAACCGATCCCAGCGCGGCCATACTGGAGCTAGGCTGCGGGGCCGGGGGAACCGGGGCCCTGGCCTTGAGGGAAGGCAAGGCCGGCGCCTATGTCGGCATAGAGCTGTTTGAGCCGATGGCGATGGAGGCCCGGCGGGTGCTGACCACGGTTCATATCGGTGATGTCGAGACCATGGATCTGCCCTACGGGCCAGAGACCTTCGACGCTTTGGTGTGCAGCGAGGTGCTCGAACATCTGGCCAATCCGGAAGCCACGCTGACGAGGCTGATTCCGCTTCTGAAGCCCGGTGGGCGCGTCTACGCCAGCGTACCCAACCTGGCGCATTGGAAGATCGTCCTGGGGCTGCTGCGGGGCCGTTTCGACTATCAGGAGCGAGGGGCCATGGATCGGACCCATCTGCGGTGGTTCACGCCGCGTTCATTCCGGGCGCTGTTCGAAGGCCGCGGCGTCAGTGTCGATCACGTGGCGCCGATCGGATCCAGTTCCCCGCTAAGGCCACTGATCTCCCGCCTGCCGCTGGAGCACTTGTTGTGGTTTCAGATCGACCTGCGCGGTCGTCGCGACGCCTGAACTCAAGCTCAGAACAGGCCGGGGGCCACGCGATACCGCACCTCGGTCATGAAGTCCGCATAGGCCGGGTCCCTGGCCAGGACCCGTTCCTCGGCCAGAATCCGCAGCACCAGCAGGGTAGCGACCGACAGATAGACTGCCGCGTTCCAGGCCGTGGGGTTCAAAACGAAAAACCCGATGTAGATGACAATATAGCCGGCGTAGATCGGGTGACGGACGAAACGGTAGGCGCCGGTCCGAACCACGCCGCGATTGGCGGCGGCCAGACCAAAGCCACGACGCAGGACAAGCTTCCCCCAGATCGTGAACAGCACGCCGAGCAGCATCAGGCCCATGCCGAAAATGGGTGGCGTCAAGGGATGGCCGCCGGGGCGAACCAGCATCGGGGCGGCGGTGCCGAGCAGGGCGACCAGCCAGTCAAGAGGGTTGGTGGAAACATCCTTGGCCATGCGGCGGGTCAGCATGAAGACCACGACCAGCGCTTCGGAGACGATGATCAATCCATCCCATGGTCTCAGGACGAGGGCATGTGACATTGTGAGGGCGAAGCTGGCGAACAGCGTGAGGCTGAAGGCGCGCTCGCCGAGATCCACCGCCAGCTTTAGGGCCCCGCCCATAGCGCCGCCAGCTGTGGGGGCTTTGCCTGCCGCCATTCCAAAAAACCGCCGTTGTCTGATTACATCGCCCAAGGTCTGGCTATCGGGCGAGGCGGCCGTTGGCAAGCGCGCATCAATGCCCGTCAGATTCAGGCGATGCGTTTCAGGGTCTCAGCCAGATCATCCACGGCCTCCGGTGTCGTCGCCCAGGAGCACATGAACCGCACCGAGCCGTCTACGAAACGATAAACGAACCACCCGGCGGCCTGAAGCCGTCCAAGCGCGCTCTCATCCATCTCTACGAAGACGCCATTGGCCTCCACCGGGTGGTTGATCTGGAAAGGCATGGCGGCGGCCAGACGCAAGGCCATGGCGTTGGCGTGGGCGGCCCGGTGGGACCAAGCGTGTGTCTCCAGCATGCCGATCCAGGGGGCGGCCAGGAAGCGGGACTTGGAGGTCAGCTGGCCGCCGTGCTTGAGGCGGGCGCCGAAGCGGCGACCGAGGGTCTTGTCGATCAGGACGATGGCCTCGGTGGGAGTGGCGCCGGCCTTGGTTCCGCCGACAACGACAACATCAGCGCCCAGGCGCTTGATGGCCAGAGGGTCGAAGCCGCCGGCGACCGCGTTGGCCAGGCGCGCACCATCGATGTGAATCCTCAGCCCCTTGGCCCTCGCCGTCGCGATCAGGCCTGCCAGGGCCTCTTCAGTATAGAGCGCCCCGAACTCCGTCGCTTGAGTCACCGATAGCGCGGCAGGGGACTGGGCGTGCGGATTGTCCTCGACGGCGAGCACGGCCGACAGGGCTAGGGGATCGATTTTTCCGGAGGCGCCGCCCAGTCCGATGACGCCCACGCCGGCCCCGAAGAATCCCGGGGCCCCTGTCTCGTCGGTGGCGATGTGGCTATAGCGGTGGCCAACCACCGCCTCATGGGGCTGAGCCAGCGCGGCCAGGGTCAGGGCGTTGGCGGCTGTACCGCTGGCCACGAACCAGATTTCGGCGTCGACGTCCAGGAGCTGGCGGATCAGGTTAGAAGCGCGGGCGCTGACCGTATCGGCGCCGTAGCTGGCCTCGAAACCGGTGGTGAAGCGCCCGAGCGCTTCGATCACCTCGGGCATGGCCCCGGCGACATTGTCGGAGGCGAAATCGTAGCGGGCCATCAGGTTTATTCGAGGCGGTCGGCGGTGTGCAGGGCCGCGTCCTGGCGCCGGACCCCCAGGGCGTAGAGCGCGCCGATCACCGCGCCTTTGACGCGCGGCAGGACCGCCATGGTGAGCAGCGCGAGCGGGATCAGCACGCCGGGTACGATCATCGCCGCCGGCGCCTTCCAGATGATCGGAAACAGCAGCAGGGGCGCCACGACCACATGGCCGACCAGCAGGATGGTGAAATAGGCCGGGCCGTCATCGGATGGGTATTGGTCTAGGTCGTGGCCACACGTGGGGCAATGGTCGGAGACCTTTAGGTAACGATAGAACAGTTTCCCGTCGCCGCAGCTTGGACACAGGCCCTTCAGGCCTTTCACTATGGAGGGAAGCAGGGGTCTGGTGGCTACATAGTCCATGACCGACATATGCGACCTCCGAGGTTGTTTAGAAAGGGCGCCGGGGCGGTCTGGACAACATTGGGGTGGGATGATTTGGTTTTACCGGGAGAACGCCATGACGCAGACCAGCCTTCACGACTATGCCTCCGCAGGCGCGGGCGAACTGGCCGCGGCCTTGGCCAGTCGAAAGGTCGGCGCGGTGGAGCTTTTCGAGGCCGCCGTCGAGCGGATCGAGCGCCTGGACGGACCGATCAATGCGGTGGTGGTGCGGGATTTCGACCGCGCCCGTGACGTGGCCAAGTCCGCCGACGCGGCCCTGGCCCGGGGCGAGCGGCGACCGCTGCTGGGCGTACCGATGACGGTGAAAGAGGCCTTCAACGTGGCCGGCCTTCGCACCACCTGGGGCAGCGATGTGTTCGGCGAATGGATAGCCCCCACCGACGCCACGGTGGTGGCCCGGCTGAAGGCGGCCGGGGCGGTTATCCTGGGCAAGACCAATGTGCCGCCGTTCCTGTCGGACTGGCAGAGCGCCAACCCGATCTATGGCCGCACCAACCACCCCCTGGATTTTACCCGGGTTCCCGGCGGCTCATCGGGGGGCAGCGCCGCGGCCCTGGCCAGCGGCATGGTTCCCCTGGAGTTCGGCTCCGACATCGGTGGCTCGATACGGATTCCGTCGGGTTTCTGTGGCGTTTACGGCCACAAACCCAGCTACAATCTGGTTCCGCAGCGCGGCCACGCGCCGCCCGGCCTGGACGGGGTGGGGCCGCCGCTCAACGTTGTCGGACCGATGGCCCGGAGCGTCGCCGACCTGACGCTGGCGCTCGATGTGGTCGCCGGGCCGTCTGATGAGGAGGCGGTCGGCTACCGGGTGGATTTGCCCCCGCCCCGCCACGCCAGGCTGGCCGACTATCGGGTGTTATTGCTGGATAGGCATCCGCTGGCGGCCGTGGACAGCGAAATTCTGGCCGCCCTGGACCGATTGGCCGCTAATCTGGAGTCGTCGGGGGCGACGGTGGCCCGCCGGAGCGAACTGCTGCCCGATCTGGTCGCCGCCCA
>JAYTXV010000508.1:0-1815 GCA_043742805.1 Caulobacteraceae bacterium
CAGCTCGGGGCCAAGCATCTCCAGGTGGTCGTAGTCGACCGGCGTGATCACGCTGACGGCCGGCGCGGCGAATACATTGGTGGCGTCGAAGCGGCCCCCCAGTCCTACCTCAACAATACAGAGGTCGGCCGGGACCTGGGCGAAGGCGTGGAAAGCCAGGGCGGTGGTAATCTCGAAGAAGCTGATCGGCTCACCGGCGTTGGCGGCCTCGACCTCGTCGATGCGCCGCGACAGGGCCTCGTCGTCGATCAGGGTTCCGGCGATGCGGATACGCTCGGAAAACCGCACCAGATGCGGCGATGTCAGCACATGGACCGTCAGCCCCGCCGCCTCGGCCATGGCCCGCAGAAAGGCGGTGGTGGAACCCTTGCCGTTGGTGCCGGCCACATGGATGACCCGGCCCATGCGATCCTGGGGCCGATCAAGGGCCTCCAGCAGCCGCTCGACGCGGCCGGTCGACAGGTCGATCAGCGAGGGGTGCAGGGCGCGCAGCCGCTTGATCGCCCCGTCCGAGGCGCGGACCGCGTCGTGATCGATGGCGGGCGGCGAGCTCAAACGAAACGGGCTCAGGCGACCGCGAGGCGGGAGCGCCCCAGCATCAGGGTGCAAAGAACCGAGCCCAATATGGCGGGCAGATCCTTGCGCGCGACGACCTGGTCGATCATGCCCTTTTCGACCTGGAACTCGGCGGTCTGGAATCCCGGCGGCAGGGTCTCGCGGATGGTGTCCTCGATCACCCGCCGGCCGGCGAAGCCGATCCGGGCGCCTGGCTCGGACAGCTGCACGTCGCCGAGCATGGCGAAGGACGCGGTCACGCCGCCATAGGTCGGGTCCGTCAGCACCACCACATAGGGAAGGTGGGCGCGGCGTAGGCGTTGTATGGCCACGGTGGTGCGGGCCATCTGCATCAGCGACAGAGGCCCTTCCTGCATGCGCGCGCCACCAGAAGCCGCGAACACTACCAGCGGCGCCTTACGCTTCACCGCTTCTTCGGCGGCGGTGACGAAAGCCTCGCCGGCGGCTACGCCAAGCGAGGCGCCCATGAAGGCGAAATCCTGGACCAGCACTACGGCCGGCACGCCGCCGATCTCGCCGACGCCAGCCGACATGGCGTCGGTTCGGCCGGTCGCCTTACGCGCCGCGACCAGGCTTGAGCGATAGGGTTTGCCGAACTCGAAGCCCAGCGGGTCATCCGGGGTGCGCGGCAGGGAGATCGACCGAAAGCGTCCGCCGTCGAAGGTGGCGGTCAGGCGCTGGGCCGGATCGATAGGCATGTGCCGGCCGGCCGGCGTGACCCACAGCGCCGCCTCGAGATCGGGGCGGTATATCATCTCGCCGGTGTCGGGGCATTTGACCCACAGGTTGTCCGGAGTTTCGCGACGGGTCACCAGCCGGCGGACGCCCGGAGCGATCTTGGCCAGCCAACCGAAGCGCTGTGTCTTAGGCTTTTCTTCGTCGGCCATGAGCGCGGCCTATGCGACCAGTTCGCGGGCGGCGTGGATGGCCTCGCTCAGAGCGGCGGCGGTGTTCAGAGCGCTGGCCACCGGATCGCGGCCTTCGACGATCGCATCGGCGATGGCGTCGACCAAGGCCGAGCCGACCACGGCTGCGTCGGCCACCCGGGCGATCGCCCGGGCCTGTTCGGTGGTGCGGATGCCGAAGCCCACCGCCACCGGCAGGCCGCTGGCCGCGCGGACGCGGGCCACGGCGGGGGCCACATCGGCGGCCACGGCGGCCTTGGCGCCGGTCACGCCGGCCACCGACACATAGTAGACAAAGCCCCGGGTGCGCCGCGCCACGACCACCAGCCGGGCA
>JAYTXV010000509.1:0-2710 GCA_043742805.1 Caulobacteraceae bacterium
CTGCCAGAACCCTTCGCCGGCTGGTTCGCCGCGCGCGGTTGGGCGCCCCGGGTTCACCAGCTTGAGATGATCGACAAGGGCCGCCAAGGCCGGCACGCATTGCTGATTGCCCCCACCGGCGGGGGTAAGACCCTGGCGGGGTTTCTGCCTAGCCTGATCGACTTGGCCGAACGGCCGCCGCGCAATACCGCGCCTGGAATACACACTCTCTATATCTCACCGCTTAAGGCCCTGGCGGTGGACGTCGAGCGCAATCTGATGACGCCGATCGCCCAGATGGGGCTGGCCATCAAGGCCGAATCCCGAACCGGCGACACCGGAATCGCCCGGCGTCAGCGCCAGAGGGTCAAGCCGCCGGACATCTTGCTCACCACCCCCGAGCAGCTGTCGCTGTTCTGCGCCTGGGAGGGCGCGCGGCGGTATTTCGAGGATCTGAAATGCCTGATCATCGACGAGATTCACGCCGTCTGGCCGTCAAAACGCGGTGACCTGCTGTCCCTCGCCATGGCCCGCCTACAGATTTTCGCCCCCGATTGCCGCCGGATCGGCCTTTCGGCGACCGTCGACGATCCCAACCTGATCCGGAACTGGCTGTCGCCGTCGGGCAAGGACGCCGTGGACCTGGTCCGGGGTGCGCCGGGCGCGCCGCCGCTGGTGGAGGTGCTGCTGTCTGAGGATCGCGTTCCCTGGGCCGGCCACACCGCCCGCCACGCGATGCCGGAGGTCTATGACGCCATCCGTGGGGCCCGCACCACCCTGGTGTTCGTCAACACACGGTGGCAGGCCGAGTTCGCGTTTCAGGAACTGTGGCGCCTGAATGAGGACAGTCTGCCCATCGCCCTGCATCACGGCTCCCTGGCCGCCGAACAGCGCCGCAAGGTCGAGGCGGCCATGACCCGGGGCGAGCTGCGCGCGGTGGTCTGCACCTCGACCCTGGACCTCGGCGTCGACTGGGGCGACGTCGACCTGGTGATCCAGCTGGCCTCGCCCAAGGGCGCTTCCCGCATGGTCCAGCGGATCGGGCGGGCCAACCACCGGCTGGACGAGGCCAGCCGCGCGCTGTTCGTGCCGGCCAACCGCTTCGAGATGCTGGAATGCCAAGCCGCCCTTGAGGCGATCGCCGAGAACGCCTTCGACACCGAGATTCCCCGGACCGGGGCGCTGGACGTGCTGGCCCAGCACATCATGGGCTGCGCCTGCTCCGAACCGTTCGACCTGGTGGCGCTGCATGACGAAATTCGCGGCGCAGGACCCTATCGAAACCTGACCTGGGAGGACTTCGAGGCGGTGGTCGATTTCGTCGCCACTGGCGGCTACGCCCTTCGCGTCTATGATCGCTTCGCCCGGATCGTACGCGGCCAGGACGGCCTCTGGCGCGCCCGCACCGCCGAGTTAATCCTGCGCCACCGGCTGAACGTCGGCGCCATTGTCTCGGCTGCGATGCTGTCGGTGCGGATCGTGTCCGGCAAGCGCGCCACGCCGGGGCGCAAGATCGGCGAGGTCGAGGAAGGCTACCTCGAGGTGCTGGACTTGGGCGACACCTTCGTGTTCGCCGGATCCACCTGGCGGCTGATGGGCGTCACCCAGATGGACGTGCTGGTGACGCCGGCGCCGGGCGAAGAGGCCAAGATGCCATCCTGGGGCGGATCGAAGTTTCCGCTGTCGACCTTTCTCGCCCAGCGGGTGCGGGCAATGATGTCGGACCCTAACCACTGGCGGGCCTTGCCTGACGATGTGCGCGAGTGGCTGGAGATCCAGCGCGACCGCTCGATCATCCCGGATCTCGACGAGATGCTGCTGGAGACCTTTCCGCGCGGCCAGCGGCATTTTCTGGTCTGCTATCCGTTCGAAGGCCGGCTGGCTCACACCACCCTGGCGATGTTGTTGACCCGGCGGCTCGAACGGGCCGGCGTCGGACCGGTGGGCTTCGTCTGCAACGACTATGCGCTAGCGGTCTGGTCGCTGAAGACCATGGAAGATCTCGACTTCGCCTCCCTGTTCGACGAGGACATGCTGGGCGACGACCTGGAGGCCTGGATGGCGGAAAGCCCGATGATGAAGGGCGCCTTCAAGGCTTGCGCCCTGATCTCGGGCCTGATCGAGAAGCGCAATACCCGGGACAACAGGAGCGCCCGCCAGGTCAGCTTTTCCACCGACCTGATCTTCGACGTGCTGCGTCGGCACCAGAGCGATCACCTGTTGCTGCGCTGCGCCCGGGCCGACGCCGACCAGGGCCTGATCGACGTGGCGCGGCTGGGTGTGATGCTGGCGCGAATCCGGGGCCGGATCCGCCACGCGCGGCTGGACCGTCTGTCGCCGTTCTCGGTGTCGGTGATCCTGGAGATCGGCCGCCAGAAGGCGCCGGGCGAGGGCGCGGGAGAAATGATCCTGCTGGACGCCGCCGAGGCCTTGATCGCCGAGGCCATCGCGTGACCGCGGCGACGCAGTTCGACGCCGTGACCCAGCACCCACGGGGTGGCCTCGCCCTCGATCTCGTCGGCGAAACGGTGGTCTGCCGCGCATCCGGCGCCCTTTGGATTCCGGCGCGCCATACCTTGGTCGTCGCCGACCTGCATCTGGAAAAAGCTTCGTTTTACGCCAGCCGGGGCCAGATGCTGCCGCCCTACGACACGGCGGACACCCTTCGGCGATTGACCGGTGAGATCGCCGCCCTCGAACCCGAACAGCTTATCTTTCTTGGCGACAGCTT
>JAYTXV010000510.1:0-3681 GCA_043742805.1 Caulobacteraceae bacterium
GGTCGGGGAAGATCGATTGGCTCTCGCGCTCGATCTGGCGCTGCAGGGCGCGGGTGTAGGTCGAGACCCAGACGCCGGGCCCGTTGGCCTCGGCCCATAAAGAGGCCGGCGCCAGATAGCCCAGGGTCTTGCCAATCCCCGTGCCCGCCTCGGCCAGCATCATCATCGGCTCGCCTTCACGCAGGCGCGGCTGGAAGGCATAGGCGGCCTCGGCGGCGAACACCGCCTGCATCGGCCGCGCCTCATCGAGGCCGGAGCGTTGCAGAAGCAGCGCCAGGCGGTCGGCCGCCGCCGCTGGATCGATGGGCCGGGTTCCCGCCTCGCCGGGCGGCGCCTGATCTTCCCATTCCGCCACGCGGCCCCAGACATCCAGCCCATCGCCGCGCCAGGGCCGGCCCAACGGCGCGGACCTCAGCGCCGCGATCACCGGCGCCGCCCACGGCCAGCCGGCCCGGCCAAGCACCTCGGCCTGCGCCAGCGCCTCTTCACGACTGGGGGTTGGCGAGGCCGCCAGTTCGGTCAACAGAGCCTGGGCCACGCCCCGCAACGCGGCCGCCTGGATCGGCGCGTCGCGCGGCTCCGGCAGCCCTAAGGCGATGCACAACCCGACCGCCGACGGCGCGCAGAACCGCGCCGGTCGTGCGAAGGCGAACAGTTCCAGTACGTCGAACAGCCGCGGCGAGCGTGGCGGAGAGGGAAGTTCCAGCCGCCGCGCGGTCATGGCGGCGTGGGCGACGAGCACCGGACCCCGTTCGAACAGGTCCCGCGCCTCGGGCGGTCGGGCCGGCCGCGGGCCGGCGCCATCGGCGATCCCGGACCGGCCGCCGGGCAGAACCACCAGGGCGGGAGCAAGATCCAGAGAAGGGGCCAGGGCGTTCACGATGATTATAGTAGCGCAGAGCTACGAGAAACGTAACGAGAACATCGCTCGCCAAACCGGACGATGACCGTCAGACATTGCGATTGATCCCGCATCGCCTCTACAGTCCGGGTAGGAAACGCCAAGTCCGAACGAATGAGGCCCGAAATCATGATCGCCCCGATCCGA
This sequence comes from Caulobacteraceae bacterium, assembly GCA_043742805.1. Classification (GTDB taxonomy): domain Bacteria; phylum Pseudomonadota; class Alphaproteobacteria; order Caulobacterales; family Caulobacteraceae; genus Acaudatibacter. Next base: position 1,049 of record JAYTXV010000510.1, read on the forward strand.
ATTGATCCCGACACCGGCTTGAAGATCTTCGCGACCCGGGCGGCCTTGGCCACGGACAGGATCGCCGGGAAGGGCTATTCGATCGTCGCCGACGAGGCGCTCAAAACCCTGCCGGAGCTGCCGCCGGGCGCTACCTTCAACGCCGAAGAGCAGGCCAAATACCGCGCTTTCAAAGAGGCGCGCCGAGGCGCCGCCGACTACATGACGATGGAAGGCGACTTCGCCAAATACCTGGCCGACGTCTATTCGACCGGTCCGGTCCCGCGCGAGGCGCTGACCGATGAATGCGAGATCCTGGTCGTCGGCGCCGGCTTCGCGGGTTTGCTGTTGTGGCACAAGCTGCGCGAGGCGGGGTTTCACGACGTACGCTTCTGCGAGAAGGGCGGCGACGTCGGCGGCACCTGGTACTGGAACCGCTACCCGGGAATCGCCTGCGACGTGGAGGCCTATAGCTATCTGCCGTTGCTCGAGGAGACCGGCTATGTGCCGACCATGAAGTTCGCGTCGGGCTTCGAAATCCTCGAGCATTGCCAGAGGATAGCCGACAAATTCGGCTTTTATGACCACTGCCTGTTCCACACCACGGTCGAGGAGACCGCCTGGGACGAGGAAGCCGGCCGCTGGACCGTGACCACGGATCGCGGCGACCGGATGCGGGCGCGGTTCGTGATCCTGGCCAACGGCATCCTGACCACGCCGAAACTGGCGCGGATTTCGGGAATGCAAACGTTCAAGGGCGAGGCCTTTCACACCTCTCGCTGGAACTACAATGTCGACTTGAAGGGCAAGCGGGTCGGCATCATCGGCACCGGCGCCACGGCGGTGCAGGCGATCCCCGAGTTGGCCAAGACCGTGGGCGAACTTTACGTGTTTCAACGCACGCCGTCGTCGATCGACGTGCGCGATCAACGGGCGACGACCGAGGAAGAGAAGGCCTCGTGGGCTCTCGAACCCGGTTGGGCTAAGGCGAGGAGGGCGCGGTTCGCCAAGATTTCGGCGGGCCGGACCGCCATGCAGGCCAACGACGACTATCTGTCGGGCAAGGTCGCCGACTTCAAGGAGCGCAAGCAGCACGAGCGCATGCTCAGCGCCGACGAACTTATCGAAAAGCAGCTCGACGCCAACTTCCGGATCATGGAGCAGATCCGGGCGCGGGTGGACACCATCGTCATGGATGCGAAAACCGCCGCCGCCCTGAAACCCTACTATCCGTTCGGCTGCAAGCGCCCGACGTTTCACGACGAATATCTGCCGGCCTTCAATCTTTCCCATGTTCACCTCGTGGACACCGCGCCCGGCGGCGTGGCCCGGATCAACGAGAAGGGCGTGGTCCATGACGGCGTCGAATATCCGCTGGATGTGCTGATCTATGCCACCGGCTTCGAGTGGATGGCGACCTCGACGTTCAACATGATCACCGGCCGCAACGGCCGCACCCTGACGCGGAAGTGGCAATCGGAGGGAACCCGGACGTTCCTGGGCCTGCACAGCCAGGGGTTCCCGAACCTGTTGATCGTCGCCGGCCCACAGGGCGGAGGCGGGAGTTTCAATTTTACCGACGCGATCGAGGCTCACGGCGAATATGTCGTCTGGCTGCTGCAAACCATGCGGGACCGCGGCGCCCATATCGTCGATATCCAGACCGAGCCCGAGAGCGCCTATGCCGAACATTGCCGGACGGCCGACATCGCCACGGCGCCGTTGCGCGATTGCATTTCCTACTACAACGGCCACGGCGAAGCGGAGCCTGGCAGCCTCGCGTACTACGGCGGCAATCGCTGGCACAAACTACGGGCGGAAGCCCAGGCGACCCTGGAGCCGTATGTTTTCGAGGGAGCCTGACGGCCCCGCTCAGCCAACCCGTGCGGCAGCGGCCAGGCTCTCCCGCTTGAGGTTCATCAGCACCTTGGGCGTGCTGCCGCGCAGGCCGGCGCGCACCAGATAGGCCGGAACCAGGAGATTGGCCTTGACCCGGTTGATATAGATCACCCGCGTTCCGGCCCCGCCGTTCAGCGACTCCAGTCGCCATTCGCCATCCTCGATCAGCAGGTCGCCACCGGCCTTCTTGAAACGGATCAGGCTGTAGGGCTGGTATTCGGAGCGGACGACATTGTGGATGTCCGGCAGGAAGAGGTTGCCGCGCGAATATTGGTCGCGCACGTCCCAACCCCGGCGCTGGTCGCCCTGCAGCACGGTGCAGCTGACCAGGTCGGTGATGAAACGTCCGGCCAAGCGGCAATCGGTCATCACCGCCCAGACCGTGCTTGGCGGGGCGGCGATATCCACGGCGGCGCGAATCAGGGCCGCTCCCTCGGTGTCGGGCAAAACCTCGGCCCAGGCCCGGCCGCTGACCAGGGCGTTCTGTGTTGCGGCGGTCGGAGCCCAGGCGAACAGCGGCGTCGAGGCGAGGCTGGCGGCCAGCGCCAGGGCCAGAACATTCAGAGTCATCGGAAATCCAGATCGGACGCCAGCGGCGCCGGGGGCCTTACCTCCTAGCCTATTTTGTGTGTTTTCGCACGTTCCATGCAAGATCGCTCGCCGTGGGCGGCGTTCTCGGTGAAACAGAACCGGAACATCGCTTGGTGATCCCCGGTCCCAATGCTATCCGCGATCCGAATGCCGGAGCTCGCCAC
>JAYTXV010000511.1:0-5780 GCA_043742805.1 Caulobacteraceae bacterium
TGCGTCCCATAACAGGGGCGCCGCGCCTCATCAAGCGTTTGGCCCTATTCGACGATCTTCGTGACCACGCCCGAACCAACGGTCCGACCGCCTTCACGAATGGCGAAGCGAAGACGCTCTTCCATGGCGATCGGCGTGATCAGTTCGATATCCAGCTCGGCATTGTCGCCGGGCATGATCATTTCCACGCCTTCCTTCAGCCGGATGATGCCGGTCACGTCGGTGGTGCGGAAATAGAACTGCGGTCGATAGTTGGTGAAGAACGGCGTGTGGCGGCCACCTTCCTCCTTGGTCAGGATATAGGCTTCGGCAGTGAACTTTGTATGCGGCGTGATGGTGCCGGGCTTGCAGAGCACCTGGCCACGTTCGACGTCTTCCCGCTTGGTGCCGCGCAGCAGCACGCCGACGTTGTCGCCGGCCTGGCCCTGGTCGAGCAGCTTGCGGAACATTTCGACGCCGGTGCAGACTGTCTTCTGGACAGGACGGACACCGACGATCTCGACTTCCTCGCCGACCTTGACGATTCCGCGCTCGATACGGCCGGTGACGACCGTGCCGCGACCGGAGATGGAGAACACATCTTCCACCGGCATCAGGAACGGCAGGTCGACCGGGCGGTCGGGCTGCGGAATGTATTCGTCGACCGCCGCCATCAGCGCCAGCACGGCGTTCTCACCGATTTCGGGATTCTTGCCTTCGACGGCCGCAACAGCGGAACCCTTGACGATCGGAATGTCATCGCCCGGGAATTCGTAGCTGGAAAGCAGCTCGCGCACTTCCATTTCCACGAGTTCGATCAGCTCCTCGTCGTCGACCAGATCGACCTTGTTCATGAACACGACCAGCGCTGGCACGCCGACCTGACGAGCCAGCAGGATGTGCTCGCGGGTCTGTGGCATCGGGCCGTCGGCGGCGGACACCACTAGGATCGCACCGTCCATCTGGGCGGCGCCGGTGATCATATTCTTCACATAGTCGGCGTGGCCGGGGCAGTCGACGTGGGCGTAGTGACGGTTGGCCGTCTCATATTCCACGTGGGCGGTATTGATGGTGATGCCCCGGGCCTTCTCTTCCGGTGCAGCGTCGATGTCAGAGTATTTCATCGCCGTCGCGCCGCCGCTCTTGGCCAGAACCATGGTGATCGCCGCTGTCAGCGTGGTCTTCCCATGGTCAACGTGGCCGATCGTCCCGATGTTGCAGTGCGGCTTGTTCCGCTCGAACTTCGCTTTACCCATTTTTCAAGCTCCAGCCCTCAATGGGCTTATTTGTGACAGTTTAGGGGGTAGGAATCTTTAGGCGTATTTCTTGATCACTTCGTCGGCGGCGGCCTGAGGTACGGCCTCGTAATGATCATAATCCATATGGAAGTTGGCGCGACCCTGACTCATCGACCGCAGGGTGTTCACATAGCCGAACATATTGGCCAGCGGCACCATGGCGATGATCACCTGAGCGTTGCCGCGCTGGTCCGTGCCCTGGATCATGCCGCGCCGCGAGTTGAGATCGCCGATGACGTCGCCCACGTAGTCTTCAGGGGTGGTCACTTCAACCTTCATAATCGGTTCGAGCAGCTTCGGCTGGGCCTTCTCGCGCAGTTCGCGGAAGGCGGCCCGGGCCGCGATCTCGAACGCCAGCACGCTGGAGTCGACATCGTGATACTTGCCGTCGACCAGAGTCGCCTTGAAATCGATAACCGGGAACCCGGCCAGCAGGCCGTTTTCCTTGGCCTGCAGCAGGCCCTTTTCCACACCAGGAATAAATTCGCGAGGCACGGAACCGCCGACGACCTTGTTCTCGAACGAATAACCGACGCCGGGCTCAACCGGTTCGAAGATGATCTTCACCTCGGCGAACTGGCCCGATCCGCCCGTCTGCTTCTTGTGGGTGTAGTTAATCTCGGTCTTGCGCCCGAGCGTCTCGCGGTAGGCGACCTGCGGCTGGCCAATGTTGGCCTCAACCTTGTAAGTGCGGCGCAGGATATCGACCTTGATGTCCAGGTGCAGTTCACCCATCCCCTTGAGGATGGTCTGGCCAGACTCTTGGTCGGTGGAGACGCGGAAGGTCGGATCCTCCGAAGCCAGCTTCTGCAGAGCGACGCCCAGCTTCTCCTGGTCGGCCTTCGATTTCGGCTCGATGGCGATTTCGATGACCGGCTCGGGGAAGTCCATCTTGTCGAGCAGGATCGGCGACTTGTTGGGATCGCACAGCGTGTCGCCGGTGCGGGTGTCCTTCAAGCCGGCCAGGGCGACGATATCGCCCGCATAGGCTTCCTTGATGTCCTCGCGATTGTTGGAGTGCATCAGCAGCATGCGACCCACCCGCTCCTTGCGATCACGCGAAGAGTTCAGAAGGCCCATGCCACTTTCCAGCTTGCCCGAATAGATCCGGCAGAAGGTCAGCGAGCCGACGAACGGGTCGTCCATGATCTTGAAGGCCAACACCGCCAGGGGCTCATCATCGGACGCTTGGCGAACGACGGGCAGTTCGGTCTTGTAGTCGAGGCCGGGTGTCGGGGGGATGTCCACCGGCGACGGCAGATATTCCACCACCGCGTCGAGAAGCGGTTGAACGCCCTTGTTCTTGAAGGCCGATCCGCACAGCACCGGATAGAAGGCGCCGGTGAGCACGGCCTTGCGCAGGCACTTGTTGAGGACCTCTATCGAAGGCTCTTCGCCATTCAGGTAGGCTTCCATGGCGTCGTCATCGAGTTCGACGGCGCTCTCGACCAGCAGGTGGCGCGCTTCGTCGGACGCCTGCTTCAGGTCATCGGGAATTTCTTCGTCGTGATAGTTGGCGCCAAGGCCCTCGCTCTCCCAGACCACCGCCTTCATGCGCACCAGATCGATGATGCCCTTGAGGCTGGCTTCGGAGCCGATCGGCAGTTGGATCGGAACCGCCTTTACGCCGAGCCGGTCGCGGATCGATTCCACGCACTTCTCGAAGTCGGCGCCGATCTTGTCCATCTTGTTGACGAACACGATGCGCGGCACGTCGTAGCGGTCAGCCTGACGCCAGACAGTTTCTGTCTGGGGCTCAACGCCCTGGTTGCCGTCGAGCACGGCGACGCACCCGTCCAGCACGCGCAGCGAGCGTTCGACCTCGATGGTGAAGTCAACGTGGCCGGGGGTGTCGATGATGTTCAGGCGCTTACCGTTCCACATGGCGGTGGTGGCGGCGGAGGTGATGGTGATCCCACGCTCCTGCTCCTGCTCCATCCAGTCCATAGTCGCCGCGCCATCGTGGACTTCACCGATCTTGTGGCTCTTGCCGGTGTAATAGAGAATCCGCTCCGTAGTCGTGGTCTTGCCGGCATCGATGTGAGCCATGATGCCGAAGTTGCGGTAGTCGGCGATTTTGGTGGTGCGGGGCATGACGACGTTCTGCGAAAAGGGTTTGTATCAGGGACTCGGCCGAGGGCGCGCGCGGTTTATCTCAAACCGCCCGCGTCGAGAAGGGTACGCCTGGAGATAAACCGTTAGGCGGCCTACCAGCGGTAGTGCGAGAAGGCCCGGTTGGCTTCAGCCATCTTGTGGGTGTCTTCGCGCTTCTTAACCGCCGAACCACGATTGTTCGAGGCATCGAGAAGTTCGCCGGCGAGCTTTTCGGTCATGGTGTTTTCCCCGCGCTTGCGAGCGGCGCTGACCAGCCAGCGGATGGCGAGTGCGCGACGGCGATCGGGGCGCACTTCGACGGGCACCTGATAGGTGGCGCCACCGACGCGGCGCGAGCGGACTTCCACCGACGGCGAGACGTTTTCCAGCGCCGAATGAAAGGTTTCAAGTGGACCCTGGTCACGGCGCTTGGCCTCGATCAGGTCGAAGGCGCCATAGATGATGTTCTCGGCGACAGCCTTCTTACCTTCGTACATCACATAGTTCATGAATTTGGTGAGCACGAGATCGCCAAATTTCGGGTCGGGAAGAACATCGCGCTTTTCGGCGCGGCGGCGGCGGGACATTCTGAGTGATCCTTATTTCGGGCGCTTGGCGCCGTAGAGCGAACGACGTTGTTTGCGATCCTTGACCCCTTGGGTGTCGAGGACGCCCCGGAGGATGTGATAGCGCACGCCGGGCAAATCCTTGACCCGACCGCCGCGGATCAGAACCACGGAGTGTTCCTGCAGGTTATGGCCTTCGCCGGGAATATAGCACACTGCCTCGATGCCGGACGTCAGGCGCACCTTGGCGACCTTGCGGAGGGCCGAGTTGGGCTTCTTCGGCGTCACCGTGTAGACGCGCGTGCAGACGCCACGGCGCTGCGGTGAACCCTTCAAGGCCGGGACCTTGTTACGGGCCACCTTGTTGACACGCGGCTTGCGGATCAGTTGGTTGACTGTCGGCATTGTCTCTTTCGTTAAAACTGGGGGCTCGTCCCCGAAAACGGGAACGAGCGGGTCGGCTTTCTAGATATCTCCGGGACAACAACACCGATCGTCCGAGAAACGCAAACGGCGCCGAAACGCTTTGAGCGGCCTCGGCGCGTCGGGCCATCCACCCGCGGGACTTCGCGTTTGACGGGGCCGAACAGATAGTGGCCTCGAAACAAGCGCGCCTGATACTCGCGAAGGGTCCAATAGTCAACGGTCACCCATGCCCGCCGCGGGCATGGCCCACGAAATGCTGGCCCCACCGCATGGGTGGCGGGATGCGATTGACGCGGACGGCTCCGGAGCCGAAAACCTGCCGGACGACAGGGCCGGTGACCTTGGCCACGTTGACACCCCCCGACCCGGCGATGGTGGCGCGCAGACTATCGGCGACGCCGCCAAAAGTCACCGACCCCGATCCGGCAATGGCGATGGTCATGGCGCCGACCGATCCAGCGGTTACCGCGATATTTCCCGCCCCGGCCACGCGGCCATCAAACGGCCCGGACAGGTTCGCGACCGTCACATCGCCCGAACTGCTGGAAACGGCTTTCAGACCGCCCCGGATGTCCCCCGCCGACACACTGCCCGATCCGACGACACTCAGATCGCTGGGGCCAGCCGCGCCCGCGTGCAGGTCCCCCGCACCGGCCTGATTGAGGCGCAATCGCCCCAGGACATCGGCGATTTTCCAATCTCCGCACCCCTCGTTGGTGAAGTCCACGCTGGCGCTCGGACCGATTTCGCCGAACACGCCGCCGGTGACCGTCAGCCGAACCGCCGTCGGGGTACGGACCACCAACTCCGGAAGCTGGTCGTAGGGTATGGGGTTCCGACCCCAGATCGCCACAGACCGGCTGCCATCAGCGGCGCGGCAGCCATGCACGTAATGAGCGACATCCCCGGTCAGGTAAACGCGGTCGCCAAACTTCCGCACGCGAAGCGGCAGGCGCGGATCCGAACGCGAAATGGTCACGGCGATGTCTGGCCGAGACTCCGGGATCACCGTCACGCGCGCGGCGACCCCGCGAATCTCAATGGAAGGCGTCGCCAGGGTGGCCGAGGCGCTAGCCAAGGCGACGCTGATGACGCCAATCGCCAAGCAAAGCCGCATCAAATTCTCCAAAACCTTTGAGGCCCCGGGCCTGGTAATCAGGCCGGCGCCGCGCAAGGTGATTCCCGGTGGACCTGCGGGCGGGGCTGGAGCGGGTAGCGGGAATCGAACCCGCGTCCTCAGCTTGGAAGGCTGCTGCACTACCTCTGTGCTATACCCGCATGTCCAGATCCTCTCACGAAAGCGCGTGGTGGGGGAAGCAGGACTCGAACCTGCGAAGGCGTACGCCAGCGGATTTACAGTCCGCCCCCTTTGCCACTCGGGACATTCCCCCCGACGCGCTTCCGAGAAAGACCGATC